>VBBD01000059.1 GCA_005882895.1 Candidatus Bathyarchaeota archaeon
ACGCTGTCATGAGAAGACCGCGCATCGGATTCTTGCTACCGCACTACGGGAGCCATAGTAGGAGCTACATGCCGAGCGTAGTGCGCGCGCTCGCGGACGCCGGGGCGGAGGTCGATGTCATCCACCCTCTTGAGCGCGCGGTTGACCTGTCACAGGTCCGCGTCCAGCATGATTTGTACGTTCTGAGGCAGATGAGCCGCCTTTCCCTCAGCCTTGCGGGAGCGCTGCACGAGCAGGGCGCGGTCATCGTGAATCCCTACCCCGTAACCGCGGCGCTGCGTGACAGAGTCATCAAGTCCCGAGTCCTCCAGCTCGCAGGCGTGCCGACGCCCACCACCTACGTGGCTTCGACCCCCAGTCAACTCGCTCCACTGCTCGAGGACGGCCCGCTCGTGATCAAGCCCTACCAGGAAGGAGGCCAAGTCAAAATCGTCCGGACTCCCGCCGAACTCGCCCAGGTGGAGCTGGGTCGCGACCCCGTCTTCGCCCAGCGTTACCATCCCCCCCAAGGCCGCGATTGCAAGATCTACGTGATCGGGGGGCAGATCTTCGGAGTCAAGAAGGTGTTTCCACGCCGGACCGAGGAAGAGAAGCTGGGCGAGCCCTTCACACTCACGCCGGAGCTGAGCGATATCGCCAGGCGATGCGGCCGGGCGTTCGAGATCGAACTTTATGGCGTGGACGTGATCGAGAGCGACGGGAAGGCGTACGTCGTGGACATGGACAGTATCCCCGGGTACAAGGGCGTCCCGGATGCGCCCCTTCTCCTGGCGCGCTACTTTTACGACGCGGCGGAGCGCGCCGTCGAAGGTAGGCCGCCATCGAGTGGAATCAGAAGGGATTCGGGATACTTTCACTGACGAGGAAGGTGGCATTACGCACGTCAACCGAAGCACCATATACAATGAAGTCACGAGCAGCTAGCTACACTATCCACGATCATGGCTGGCAGCCCATCTACGCCGACTGAGCTTTACAGCTTCAGAGACGTAGAAGGCGGTGCAGGATATCGACCGACAAATCCTTCGCATTCGTGACCGATTTGTAATCTGCACGCACGCAGGTTGGGATTACGAAAGGTAAGGACAGACATCATAGACACAGCAGAAAATCTGTTGTCCAAATTGATTTTCCACTGTGTTAAGTGGGTTGAGTCGAGGATGGATGGTCGACTCGGTGCGGCCTCGACGCAGTACCATTGGAAAGAAGATTGAATGGTTCCGATGACGGCCTCGCAACGCTGGATATGTTAGCGACCCCGAAATCAGAATCTTCTAACCTCCTCCAAGCATTCACCAAGCCACTGCCCATATAGTCGCAAACGCCACATATCCACCTTCGATTTGGCCTTTGCTGGGCTGGATTCACGAGGAATCGGTGACTTCCCGAAAGAGAATTCCCATGCGAAAGCTGAGATTGCCCTGAATGTTTTGCCGACAGTCTCAAACCTCTTCATTGTTTCCATGCTTGGAAGCGTCCAAAGTTTCCGCGCGACCGACCAGTAGGTGTAGATATCCGGCTCGCTGGAACGGGATACTCCGTGGCCGAATCTTCCCAGTATGTCAACAGGTGGTACGCCCCTGCCAGCCTCCGCCCAGTCAAATGCGACGAGGATAGGTACCCCTCTATCATGTGCCGCAGCTCGGATCCTGATGTTGCGTTCCTTAAAGTCCCCATGAACCAGACTTAGGGGCAGCTTGTCGCAGAACTCTAGCAACTCACTCCATTGCCCCTCAAGGCGATCAAAGTCCGAGATAATCATCTGTAGGGAGTCTAAGTCCTCCAATTCGAGTTCAAGGTTGAGGCTCCTCTCTATCCATTGACGCGCAAATCGTAAAGCTTCCAAGTAATGCCCCGGGCCTCGTTCAGGTAATCTGGAAAGCATATCGACATGGGAAGCTGAGGATGTGTGCAGAATCCCGAGCCAATGTCCGGCCGCGATGCGGTGCGCTTTCAAACGTGAGGTGTATGCGCGACCGTTTGCGTCCCCAATGAACAACCATTCATAATTGGGGTCATCGTCTTCGGTTGACCCATAGTACCTTAACGAGGTCACAGGCAGAGAAGGTAGTATCTCTGCGTAGATTATACGCTCCACCCCAATGTAGTGCCGGAAGGAGCGCTTTGCGATTACGTTCTCCATCTCCGTTCCGCCAGATAGCCGGCAGACCATTGTCTTTCTTTTTGTCCGTTTGAGCACCTCAATCTTCGTGGGGGCGGCTTGGCTGCCGTGGACTCGAGCCCATGCTCTGAAGGCCGGATGCTCTGCTACGTGATCGCTACGTATCGCTTTTGGCTCAGTCATCCGAATCGAGGGGTTCCAGCGGGAGGTTGAGGCTAATCTACTTTTTTCGCTTCCGCTGCGAAGACATAGGGCGACGTACTCCGAGGCCGAGAGTGGTTTCTATGGCAATCTCGAATGTGCAGCGTTTGACGTGTTCCTTCACCGGGCGGAGGCGGATCTGTCTAGGGCCTGAGGACCGCTCTGCGTGGCACACCAGATCGAGCTCTGCGAGGAATTCTTCCTGGCCCAGCACTGCCGAGAAGCGTTCAACGGCCTCGTATGTTGAAACTGGCAAGTTCATGATTATGGGGAATCCTCCTGGATTGCCGCCAAAACCCCCGACAAGCAGGTGAGCCGGGACGCCACAAATAACTCCAGACCGGGCACGAATTCCGATATGCATTAGAAAAAGATGTCTAACCGGGGATAGAGAAGGATATCAAATGGAGGATTTGGTCTTGAATCGGAATCCGACGCCCCTCGAAAGTTCCTTGCCTGCCTTCAAATGCGACCAGGCTTGAACCTGCCGAAAAATTAGTCGAGAGCTGGCAGAATCGCCAGACTTTATAGTTCGTTACAGACACCTCTCTTCAACTTGAAGAGCAGATCAGAAACTGTCTCGATCGTCGGAATGGGTTACGTTGGCCTCTGTACTGCGGCAACTTTCGCGTCTCGCAGCATCCGAACCGTAGGAATAGACATCGATGAAGCGAGGGTAGAGCAGATTCGTAGAGGAAAGGCGCCCCTTCATGAGCCACAGCTTGACACTTTGCTAAAGCAGGCCGTCAAGAGCAAGCTTCTGGAGGCTACCAGCGACATTTCCAGAGCCTTTGGCACGGACACGACGTTCTTGACCGTTGGAACCCCGAGTCAGCAGGATGGGTCTATCGACCTCTCATACGTCAAGAACGCGTGCGAAGATTTGGGAAATGTACTGCGAGAGAAGCGGGGCTACCACCTTGTTGTCGTCAAGAGCACAGTCGTCCCAGGCACAACAAATGGCACCGTAAAACGATTCCTAGAACAATCCGTTGGCAAGAAAGTGGGATCCGAGCTCGGCCTCTGTGCTAATCCAGAGTTCCTGAAAGAAGGAACCGCGATCAACGACGCTCTCCATCCTGACAAGATAATCATAGGATCCAATGACAAGAAATCGGCCAACCGGCTCAAGAGACTCTATCGAAAATTCTACGGGCCCAGGCTTCCACCTGTTATCCTGACTAGTCCAGAGTCTGCTGAGCTGGTCAAATATGCCAGCAACGCCTTCCTCGCCACAAAGGTGAGCTTCATCAACACGGTTGCAAATATTGCCCAGCAGATACCCGGTGTTGACGTTGGCACAATAGCAGAGGCTATCGGCCTCGACCCTAGAATCGGAGGATTATTCTTGAAAGCCGGACCCGGGTATGGTGGGAGCTGTTTCCACAAAGACCTCCAAGCACTCATCAACTACAGCAAGAACAACGGTTATGATTCAACGCTATTCCGGGCCACGGAAGAGACCAACGAGCAACAATCCAACAAGGTTGTGGATATGGCCGAGGCTCTCCTCGGATCCTTATCCGGTAAGAGGGTCGCAGTGTTGGGTCTCGCGTTCAAGAAAGATACCGATGATATTCGCGAAGCCTCTTCACTCCGAGTAATCATCCAGCTCAAGAAGAAAGGAGTACACGTCATCGCCTACGACCCCATGGCCATACCCAACACCAAGAAACAACTTGCAGACCAGATCGGCTACGCTGACAACCCTTACTCCGCCCTCAAAGGAGCAGACTGCGCGATCATATTGACAGAATGGGACGAGTTCGTTAAGCTCAAACCTAAAGATTTCCAGGCGTGCATGAAGACCCCGAACGTCGTAGACGCCAGGAGAATCTTTGACCCTGAGGAGTTTAGCCAGCTGAACTATGTCGCGATCGGGCTAGGGGCCAGGAGATCATTGCGAGACTGAAAAAAGCAAATTCCATCCGCTTAGGAACTGTTGGTTCCCTTCAGCTCCAAGTAGATGCCTCTTTGGACTTCAATCTGGGCCCAAGTATACGATTCAATATATGTTTCCGCGTTTGTAACAGAATGGTCGAAGAGCTCCGTTCTTTCCGTCGTAGCAGTGAAACAATTCCTTGACGTTTGTCCCGCGTCAGGTTGCGGGGCGTCTATTCCACAGTTGTCGTAGGCTCCGTGGCTGAGAAGCTCAACAAGCGTCGAATTCACCTGAGTCGCGATTATGCTGACCGATTGAGAATTGGATGATGTGCTCGGTGCTGTCGTACTCGAAGCCCCAACGCCGGCGACACCTCGGTACTGGCCGACAGTCATGGTGATTATGATAGAGGTCACGCATGGAGTCTGGCACCCCGCCCAGTCAGGGCTTACTGTTATGACCTTGGAGTTTATCGGTGATGAGGCTCTGCCGGTCCAGGCCTGCTCCCAGAAGTTTGCTGCTACCCCCGGAGACGCACTCGCCGCCCTAGAGTAAACGCTCGATTGCGTATCCGTAACACTAGAGATGTTTGGAAGATTTCCCCCGCTTCCTCCGGAATAAGCGATCTGAACTACAATAAAATCATCAGAGTTCGTCCCTATCGCCCCCGTGTAAGTATGGTTGCTCGAAACGATGGCCTCAGCTATGTTTGAAACAGCATAGAAACTCGGAGCCATAGTTCTAACAGACCCAACAGGCGGTTTCGTGCCGGTCCCGCTACTACCCGGGCCAGTACGATGCTGAGGCGCCAAATCGACACTCCCGAAGCCCACGACTGTCGTTAACACTATTCCTGCCAAGATCACCACCAGAAGGATCTTGCCGATACGGAACGGTGAAACATTTCCGTTCCTTGTCGAATGATTCCGCCCTCTTGAATATACGGGATATAGAGGAATGCTACTTGGCTCGATCTCGTCTTCCAGCTCATATGATGCAAACCGTCTCGCGTTATCCAGGCGCCGAGTCTTTCGCATAGCTAGAGAGTAGACTAAGAAGACCGCTCCTTGTACCGAGAGTAGCGTCGCGAGACTGGTCAATAGTGGTGAAGAGATGGAGGCGGCTATGATGATCCAGAGCCACAGAGCGACCCCAGTTCCGATTGAGATCAGACCCGCAACGACGTGAGCTTTGCCTTTTCTTTCGCTCCTCCCCGAGAAGATTGCTTGGACCCCGCTCTGCGCCCGTCTTCCTTTCCTCCTCGAGACCCTGACCAAAGACGATCCTACTCCTCAGGCTAACAGAACCCGTCGTCGGAATTGCGCGTGGCCGGGTGACACCTGTCCATGTCCTCCCTGTTTCGATTGTGTGTCGAATGGAATCATAGTCGGGAGCTAAACTCATAATGTCTCACCTTCGGCTCGTATGAGAATCATCTACAGAGAAACCTAACAGGAAAAGATTCTTCGCTCAACAGAATTGGCATGAAATTGCTTGAAATCCCTATCCATTGACAGATTGTCATCTCAGGCATTATATTCGCCGTCCCCTCCGAAACTCTCCTCGCTTATAACAAGCCATTTCTAGGCCGGGTGTCACAGCAAGCCTCCTAGAAGAACACGTTTGGACTTGCCCGAGGTTCGGTCTCTGCTTGGCTCATGTTTGATGATACGGGTTTCGGTGGCTGAGGGGTACAGGGGACGGCCCCTACTTAGAACACGGACCCTATCAAACCTACTAGCTCGCACTCTACCTCTACGTCCCGCAAAACACAGGCACAAACCACTACGGACGAGAGGAGAACACTTTAGGCTCACAAGATTCAGACAGTGGCTTTCAAACCGGCTACGACCAAGACAGACCATACGTCTGAACGCGAGTATTTGAGGAACATACTTTTTCTCAGTAAAAATAGTCCAAGCGTCTCTTAACTGCGAACATTTGTGTTTTCCACAGGATACTTCTTGCGTAGAGACAGGTTTCAGATCATGGCAGGCATCCTAAAGTCTTGTCTGTTCAACGGGCTCTCGATAAGCCAGCTACTCACACTCCAGAATCTCTCCTACAAAATCCTGAAACCATCACTCGACCATCTTTTCACTTCCAAGCTCGTAGAGTACGAGATGGATAAGAGAAAAAAATTTGTCCGAACGACCGCTCAGGGATTACTCGCCCTTCGCGCCTACGAGACCGCAATGGTGCTAATGGATGGTCGACCCCTCCCTCGTCCGCTCCAACAATTGATCGAGCCCTGGGGCTGAATCGGCCAGATATGCTCCTATGATTGTCATAGAACAATAGCACAGAACAGTTCTTCCAAGCTCTCTTAAGCAACCACCAATGGCGGTGGATATCTAGCGCCATATCTTGAAACCACTATCGATATCTATCTGAAAAAAACGTAGGTCGTGTGTCCCACGGCAGTGACCAGCCAACTCAGAAGGGATGCGACAAGAGTCATATTCGAAATTCTCATCCTCAGCAAAAGCGGGCCATCAAAGACCCACATCATCTTCAAGGCAAACCTGAGCTTCCGCCTAGCCGAGAAATACGTTCACTTCCTAGTCGAGAAAAAGCTGCTCAGAGAGGAAGAATTACGCGGCCCCACGCACTACTTCCTGACTGAGAGGGGAGAGCGCTTCCTCCGACACTTGGAAGAAGTCGAGAAGGAACTAGCCGATTTTTTCGTCAAAGACGTCTTTACCGATACAAGACTTAGTCCCAACGGGCGTACAATCGTAACGAACTACAGGAGAAGTTCTCCGAACCCGATCGACTGATGGGCTTTCTACATAGCGACCCTTGGGAAAAATCATCCCTGAGGGGTAATATTCATCCTTCCAAACATCTTGTAATTCAAGACCCAGAGGACCACAAACGAACCGGCGAGGATGACGATGTCGATCCAAACGCTGGAGAGTGACCCTACAAAGGTGGTCGTCTTGAACCAGTCGAACGTGTACTGTCCCCCGTTGACCCCAAGGTAGTGAGGATTCAGGACGAACAAGGCTACCTCGGAGAAAATGTATGTGATGGAGAGCATCCTGAACATGTACTGTTCGGATTCCAGTTGAGCCACGCTGGTTGCGGCAGAATTTGCCACCACGCTCGTGATGTTCGCCCATAAGAGAGAGAAAACCAAGAATGTCAGAATAGAGACGAGATAGGAAGTTATCGGTTTCTTGAACAAGTTTGAGTAGAACAGTCCAATCATCCCCCAAACAAGCAGATACAGGATATAGACCAGGGTAAACACTCCCAATCTAGATAGATCCTCGCCCTGGACCGTCCCACCCAGTGAAGCCTGAAGCGAGGCGAACGATATCAAAGGTGAGACAACTCCAACCGCAACAAGGACGGACACTAGCGCGAGCGACTTTCCAATGAGAATTTCCGATCGAGTGATCGGTTTCGATATCAGCTTCACCATCGTCCTTGAATCGCGCTCCTTGCTCATCAAATCCGCCGAGAGCAAGATCGAGATCACAGGAGAGTAGAGAATCGCAAGATCCGCCAGAGACAGACCCCTTGACTCCGTGAGACCGAAAAGAGCCCCGTAGTCAATGGCTGGTGAAGCGGCCCCGATGGGACCGAAGGCATTCTGATTTTGCAAGAACGTAACGTACTGCGCCCCCCCGAGACCCGAGAGTATGCTGAGAATGGCGACGACCCCTAGCACTAGAGGGAACCTAAAGTTCCTGAGACCCTCGTACAACTCCTTTCTCGTTATCGCGAGAACTCGATCCGCTCGGAATAGAGAAAACACCTTTGTCAGCATCCCAGGACCACTTGTCACTGTCACAATTCCATCCTTACATCGGACCACGGCCCCGAACTCTCCGTTCAGCCTCGCCTCAACTTCCGGTGACAACCCTTCCGTCTCGACCACCACGCTTCCTTCACGGCCAAATTTTTCCGACAGCTCGCCAAGCGTTCCGGAGGCCACGACGGTCCCTCTCGCGAGGAAGATGTAGTAGTCGGCGGTCCGTTCCAAGAGGTGAAGGTTATGCGAGGAAACCAGGATCGTCATACCCCTATCCTTGTTCATCTTCAGCAGCTCGTCCCGTATCCTAATCATGCTGGAAGGGTCCAGCCCGGTGGTTGGCTCGTCCAAGATCAACAAGTCCGGGTCGCCCACGAGCGCTTCAGCGATGGCAACCCTTTGCCTATAGCCGTGCGACAACATCCAAGGCTTCCTGCCGACATAGTCCTCAAACCCGAAGCTCTCACTCAATTCCCTGACACGCGTCTTCGTCTCCTGAGCCCGCTGAGACAGCAGCCGCCCCGCAAAGACAAGATTTTGCTGCACGGTGAGATGATTATAGAACGCAGGTTGTTCGGACGCGAATCCGATTCTTCCCTTCACCTCAGGATCGCGCCAGCAAGGATCCTTCCCGAAAACCTCTACCGCCCCACTTTCGGGCCGTAAACCCCCTATCAGACAGAACATAGTCGTCGTCTTTCCAGCCCCGTTCGGGCCGAGAAAGCCGGTGATCGAGCCTCCTCTTACGCTAAAGCTTGCCCGGTTGACAACAGCCCTATGCTTGTAGGAGAAAGTTAGACTCTTTGCATCGACAACTGCTGTCGTAGCTCTAGACCTTCCTTCTCGACCGAATCACCACAAACACGACAAGAGCCACAATGAGGACCACCGGAAATATTACTGGAAACAGCCCGATGATATCGACCCCGGCTGGGGCAGACTTCCAAGAATACTGAACTACTGTAGTCTGCTCAGGTGAGATACGCGCATAGGCAAGGCTTGCGCCATTTGAGGGAAGGGTAAAGTCGAAACTTGATCCACCTGTATACCTCTGCGAGTAGATGTTACTCAGAGAGGAGTTGTAGAGGTCCACCCGATAACCATCACTTGGATGACTCACTTGTATGTCAACATGTATCCCCCCTCGCTGGAACGGAACCATGAACAAGGCTATGGGCGTAGAGATATTCCCCACGAACCTATCTCCGCTATTCTGGACATCCTGTGCCAGAAGAAAACTCCCTCTATCGGCTGTGGTCACAGTGTAGTTGCCGACTGGCAAGCGGGGGATCCAGAGTATTCCATTCGTCGCTCGCGTGTCGCCCACTTTCGAGCCGCTGGAGTTCCAGATCGAAACACCAGCAGGGCTGAACCCGTAGCCACCTACACCCATGTAATAGTACCCTCGAGGCGTTGTGAAGCTCTTGTCCCGTTGCTGGATCTGAATCAAGAATGACTGGTTGCCATTGAATGCTACAACTGAGTACGTGCTCGTAATAGAGGATGGGTTCTGAATAGTAACCATCGGCTTCTGCTCGAACGTCCCCTGCAGCAACAGGCAAAGAAGCAAGAACAACGATAGAAGAGCTGGTGACGTCTTCACATGCAAAGCCTAATGCTGCTCCAAACCTAAATTGTTACTCCGACGAATCCTACGCAAAAGAGTCAACAATCCCATTATGACCGGAAAAAAAGGGAATCGAGCCCCGAAATCTCAGGGCCCGAGTTCAAGCAGTTGCGACATCCTCACATCTTGTAGATGGGATCGAGATATCCGTCGGCAAAGTAAGGCATTGAAGCGGTGATGTCGAACATTGTGTGCTGGCCCGCTGGAGCAAACTCGATGCCTGTCACCGTGACCCATCCACCGGGGGTGAGCAAGTGGTCGCCTGACTGAACCTGGGTCACTGGAAGCCATTGCAGTGTACCATCGCTGGCACGCATTGTCCACAATGTCTGACGCGGATTCGCGTCAACTCTGAACGGAGTCCCTGCTGAGGTGTGGATAATGAGCTGGTTCGTCGTTGCTACGCTCTTCATTGACAGCACGGTAGAGACGCCGAATCGTCCCGTGTTCGTGTCATAACCGAGCAGTTTGTCACCCGTGTGGATGCCTTGTACCGGTACCCTGCTGTGGTCAGCCATAGTGACCAGCGACCCGTCAGCAATGCTCCCTCCGCCACCACCACAACCGCAGGGTGGCGGTGGGGCCGGGGGACAGCTGGTCGAAGCAGTCTGAGTGCCAGTGCCACCTCCAGGCTCGCTCGTGGTTATGTCCGCGAAATGGAATGTACAGCCACCTGCGCTACCAGTGGCGGGACCGTTGGTACCTCCCTGCACCCAGTTGACAGCGTACCATCCAGACGTGTATCCCCACCAGAAGTTCCAGACATAGTATGATAGGTCAACGTATCCGTAGATCGGGTCAGTGATTATCCCGTTCGTCTCGGGTACCTTGATCGCAGTTGCCCCTGTCTTTTGGTTCCAGCTGTCCTGATCAGCCTTCGTGAAGGAATGTTGCCAGTTGAATTCTGCCCAATTCGACGGGCTCGAGGGAGCTGGAGTGCCGGAGTCGTATCCGTTCCCTTCGATGTTGAATGATACATCTCCACCTCCCGTCCCAACGCTCACGGTTCCATAGTTAGACCACGGAGTGTGGTTGATTGGATTACCTGAAATGTAGTAGACGTTGTTACTGTTGCCGTCGGCAATTTCTAGGGTTGAGTAGAATCCTCCGAAGCTGTTCGACGGGGTGGAACCGAATCCGCCGTACCGGTCGTATTCTGCTCCCATGATGAAGTAGTCGTAGCCGATATCAACTTCGTTGCTGACGCCCCAGAAGAACACGCTCCCAGTGGCTCCCTCTCCTGTGGGGACATTGCCGTCTGTCACTTGGATGTTGAACTCCCAGGTCCCCTCGAGTACCACGTTGGAGAGGCTGAAGAAATCTGACGCGTGCGCTGAACGAGCGGAGATAGGGCTGTGGTTGACGCTCATTAGAACGACGATCGCAACTATCGCAAAAATGATATGCCGCAATTTTCTTCAAAAGACCATTCCTCCCGTGATCGAATTTAACTGGATAGGAAATTCGGTTCTAGAATTTAGTTCTAGAACAGAATTGCGACATCTCTCGCATCGACACGTTCCTCCTCTGCATTTTCCACTTCGGACAACACTACGTGATCCACCTGGCCTAAGAACGCCGTTGCTGAGCTTGCAACCCGCGTGTCCGCCTGAATAACCAAGAAACGTGCGAACCCAATTAGTCAAGACCCAAGCCTGACGATCAGACCGATCTTTCCCAGGAAAACAAGCCGCTCCAAAGTAGAATGGCCAATCCCAGGCCTTCGAGCAATTCTCTTAGCTCTGTCTAGATCAAAAAACAGTCCTTCGGTGCACGTTACTAGTGATTTCGTGAAATAGTTACGTTACGCCCATAGTCAATGCAGTCCATCCCACCCCCAAATTGAAGGATGAAGAAATCCGTCGCTTGGCTCTCAGGTTCATCCGGTCTTCTTTCATAGACAGCGGCGAGATCAAGACTAATTCCTCAATAGAGCCGGTCGAGTGGGCAGGACCAGGCCCGTCTCGTGTCAGCTTGCATGATGTTCTTGACGATCTTGAACTCAAGACCACAAGTCTCTTGCGTGCAGAGAGAGGATGGCGCATCACAAAGCTGCTGCTCAAAGAGGGCAGTGAAGTCCCAAGAGAACTTGCCCATGAACAACCGTACTACATCCGACCCCTGAAACGAGGGCTTGAGGTGTACTATCTGACAAAAGAGTCACTACAGAGAACCAAGTAACCCGTCGCAAAGAATGACGTGATGGAATAGCCCCGTACCCATTCCCCTTCAGCCTCGTTCGTGCCAGCTGAGACTATCTCGAGAAGCATCCTCGAACAAGTCTAGCGCAGAAAGCATAGACCTAAGTAATGGGTATTACTGCCGTGTAATACGATAATATTTGCGATTATCGAAATTATCACTGGGCATAATTGTTCTCCTCCTGATCACAGCCATATTGGGCCCGATAGCAGTATACAGTCCTTCAACGACGAACTCGTCCCTAATTCAGAGACCGTCTTCTGGAGATTTCACGCTTTCCCTGAACCCCACTAACCTAACACTCGTTCGTGGAACAACAGGTATCTCAAACCTGAATCTGACAGCGGTCAGCGGATTCCGCGGGACCATCACGCTCACGGCCACCGTCAGCGCCAATGCGACCGGTATCAAAGCCTCCCTCTCCAATTCAACCGTAATATTCACGAGCTCCGGACCCGCGTCGAGACTCATCCTCCTCATAGTGTCAACCGTTGTTACCAACAACCCTGCCGTATTCTATACAGTAAACGTAACAGGGATAAGCGGCAGTCTCTCACACTCAGCCATCCTAACTCTCATTCTTCCGCTATTAGAGGTGCCGCCCGTAGCCAGCTTCATCTTCGCACCGGCAACCCCCACGACAGGCATGACCATCAATTTCACGAGCACAAGTTTTGACCCTGACGGGACCATCATCGGATGGCAATGGAACCTCGGCGACGGCACAATAATCAGCGGACGCATCCCAACGACAACACACGTCTACACGAACAATGCCACCTACACGGTGTCCCTGCTTGTGGTCGACAATGGAAACATGACGGCGTCAACAAGCAAACAGATCACGATAGCTATAGACGAGTTCCCGGTTGCGAACTTCACGTTCGCACC
>VBBD01000028.1 GCA_005882895.1 Candidatus Bathyarchaeota archaeon
TTGGCTCCGTCAGCAGCGATCCATTCCCTGTCGTCCACCGGGATTGTTGCTCCAGTAGGGTTTAGAACCCATGAGGCTCCCCCGTCATGGCTTGTGCTGACATAGACATTCGCTAGGGGAGGAGCGGTGGCCAAGCTGGCCACGTAGATGTTGTAGAAGCCGTTATTGTTGCGCACAGGTGCGACAGCTATGTCTGTGTCGCCGCCAGCTGGTGAGAAACCGTTGCTGCCGGTTGAGACGCTGTCGGGCAGTGGGAGGGTTGTGAAGTGGTTCCCGTTGTCAGTTGATCTCCAGGCGAAGGTCCCTCCGCACTGTCGGTCGACGACGCAGAAGACGTTCTCGCTTGAGCCGTAGAAGTTGCCGCTAGGGTCGGCCCGTATGGCCGGTTCCCCTTCTGTGTTGGTGCATGTTCCGACGGTGTTGGGGCAGACGGTGCCTACGCTGTTTCCGACGACGAACGGGTTACCACCCAATTCGTAAGTTGTGAAGATGGATGTGCCATTGGTTTTGGCCGCAGATGCTGAGGTTAGGAGTCCCGAGGTAAGAACTAGCCCGCTGGTGAGAGTGAGCAGAAGTATTACAATTGTCCGAGTGTGATTTGAGAATCGACTTGGTATATCCATGGATAGGTCGCTGTGCCTGAGAGGTTATAATGAATGTTCCGCACGGCGAACATTTCGGAAATCGAGAATATCGAAACGCGATACAAGTCAGCTTGAATACATTGTAATAAATCAAGACGGGGTAAGAGTTCCCGTGGGATCCAAGGTCGCGGAATGTAATCCGCTATTGACTTCTGCTCCTGGAATCTGGTTGGCGATCTAATGACAGACCATCTGATGGAATTCACAAAACGTCCTTATTGAGCCGGACAATGGTTTCTGCCCTAGCTGCTTACTTTTCCAGGGCGAGTTGCAGAGTTTGGAGCTAGAACGGTTATTCTGGCAACCTTGCCATCGGCTATGACCGCTTTCACCTCTTCCCCGACAGCATCAAGGTCGACTGTTACGTCGTCGGCCAACCTGACAGTGGCGACAGCAGGTTCACCTGTCTCCTCGTCGTCCACCAGTATCTCCATCTTCTTCTTGGCAATGCGGATCAGCTTCCCCTGAATGAATGAAGCTTCCTTGAAATCCACTAGTACTATGTCACGTCTCCTAAAGGGCTCGATCAGGCTTAGAAGAGTCTGACCTCCGGAAGATAATAGTCGAGTTCAACCAGGCTGCGCTCGCCACGGTGACATCCAAAGGAGCTCCTTGTTGAGAGGGTCGCTGTGCAATCAGCTCTTTGCAGACAATGCGATCCATTCGAGCCTAATCTTTCCGTTCCCGTGCTCCATTCGACGAAGGCTCTAGCTAGCTTTTCGATACGCTGGAACTGGTACCGCAAGAAGGTCTTGACGCTCGATTCAGAATCTTCTATGGGGGTTGCTCGAATTCTTGGCGCCGCCGACAGGGTTCGAACCTGTGACCAACGGGTTGCTACAGTGGACCTTCCACTTTAACAGCTTCAGCCTCAGCCACGAGCCGAGTCCGCTGCTCTACCACTGAGCTCGCGCCCCCAAACCTCTGAGGGAACGGCGGCCCGCGTCTATAGCCGGCGGCAACCGACAACCGACAAGAGCCCGTTTATTAAAAGATAAGCAGAAACACTATCTGAGGATAACTCCATCCAACATGACTAGGACTCCCACGGAAATGAGCCAGAACCACACCGCCGCAGGACTATAACGGGAGTTACTTTGAGTCGGACCCAAGCCCATGGAACGCGCAACGAGCCCAAACGAAACTAGGAAAACGCCGAAGAGTGTCCAAATCATGTCCATTATTTTAGCCAGAGAACGCTGTCATTGAATCTAAGCCCAAGTCCGCATTCACGTATCCACTGGACTTCTAAAAGATTAAGAATTCGGAGTGTGCGAGCGGCTTTCTTGGAGGGCCCGTAGCTCAGCTAGGTTTTCTTCAGGTTGAAGAACTGAAAGAGCGGCAGGCTCATAGCCCGAGTTCGGGAGACCTGACGGTCCCCGGTTCGAATCCGGGCGGGCCCACCACATGCGTATGGCGAATTCTGGGGAATAAGGATTTACACGTCAGTTCTTGTGCAACTTGGTCTGGTGGTCGTTTCGAGTAAGTCACTCATTTCGTCTGCATGAGTTCGAAGGTGTCACGCACGGAGGATCCTACTATACTCGAACAGATTATTCGCAACACCGAGCGTGTAAAATGCATGTTCAAATTGTCTGATCATCGGGCACCCCTAGCTGCGCCCATAGCATCTTGCACCGAAGCCGTGTGCTACCCAGTTCTTATATCTGAGAAGGCGCATTATACAAGAATCGGGATGTCTTCAGACACTTTCGAGTCTATCACTCTAGCGGTCCTGATCACTGGCGCATTTACGCCGCAAGTGCATACGATTGGACTCATCAATCCCGGATTGTCTAGTGTCCATCGTCGAGGTTTGTGATAGCTAGGAGCGTGGCTGAGATGGGGACGCAGATGTTATTTAGAAAGACATTTGAACTCGCTGGACTTTCCGCACTTGTTTACGTAGATTCTTGGGTTTTTGCGCATCTTTCCGCTTCCCCATTGGTTCACACCTGTCCTGCAATTGGACCTTGCCGGCAAACGGCGGGGTTATCATCTCCGTTCTCCCTACTTGCTCTCATTCTCATTCCGATTACTTTCTTCGCAATTTTCATCGTCGCACGATCTTTGCTTGAGAGCATGGGAAAGATCAGCGCACCCGAACTAGTACCCAAGGACGCTTTACATTTGGAAAAAATGTTTGGAGGGGTCTTTGGGCTCCACGAAATGGTCGCTCCAATCGAAATAGTCTAGGGACATAAGGTCCTGTCCGCTGACAAGTGGGCTAGAACTCGAACATACCGATTGGTGAAAGGATTTCAAAGAGAATACGTTCCACACGACCCGTAGAAATGAATCCTTTTCGGAGAGGGACCTGAACCCATGCTGAGATGAGTCCGGGTGGGCCCACCACCCTATGTTGAAAACCGCTAGACCGGTGTTTCGAGTCGCTTTCGCACTACCAGATACCAGTCAGCGTCATGATGTGGGCTGAAGCCATTCTTTAGGTACATCGACAATGGGCCTGGAAAGTTGTAAGCAGCCGACTGCGGCTTCTTGACAGGATAAGCTTCAGCGAACTCTAATCCCTTTTGGGAAAACCTCTTGCACGCCGCGTTCAGTAGCCGGGACGCGACTCCCTGGTTGCGATGAGAAGACGCCACTACGAAGCAGACGATTGAACCGACTCGCTCAGCCCTATCGGGACCGGGACCCATCAACCACTGGACTCCAGGGTAGCTGCTGCGAGAAGCCGCGTTACACCAGCCAACGGGCTTTCCATTATCGTAGGCGAGCAATCCGTGCATCCTATCCTCCTCGATGAGGCTTGAGGCCTCGCGACGACTCTCGGACTTTCCCTTGTTTTCGAAATGATACGCCGAACAGTAGCAGTCAGACCAGTCAGGATTGTCAGCGAAAGCGACCCTGTCAAAGAAGAGTAGGAAGTCGTCTCTCAGAGACGGCGTCAGTTCTTTGATGACCAGCTCTCTCATGGAAGAGCGTGATAGCGAGCTCTTCGATATCTGCTTTCCGCCCTTGATGTTGTCTCTTGCTGACTTACTCTTCGAGTTGCCAACCCCTGGCATTCGTCAGGAGGGAATTTCGTCATCAGAAGGTTTTTTCGTGAGGCTTCGAACACCGACTGAGCTCCTGTTGGACCGAGTAACAACGAAGTCTACGAGACTGGCAGTGGAGGTCGTCTGCGTACTCATCCTATTGATCGCGCCTCACTTCTTGTCGCAAGCGCAGGCAATCCCGTCGGCCGTTACACCTGTTCTTACCGGTCTCAACTTTCCTGTCTCCCTGAAGTTTGCACCTGACGGCCGAATTTTCTTCACAGAGAAAGACACCGGCAACATACGGATCATTCTTGAGAATGGAACGCTCCTAGCAACCCCCTTCGTGACCGTCTCACCTATCTTTACAGACGGCGAGGCCGGACTTCTGGGCATAGCCCTGGACCCATCCTTTTCCTCCAATGGCTACGTCTATGTCTACTATACGGATCGTGATCCTCAGAATTATACGCAGGGGCATGTTCGACGCTATACCGCAACCGGCAATACGGGCGGAGATCAAGTCAGTATCTTCAACGTGACGAGCTCTGCTCCGAACACAATCTACCATAACGGCGGTTACATCAAGTTCGGACCCGATGGCAGACTGTACGCGCAGGTCGGTGAATTTCATCAAAGCTCACAAGCGCAGAACCAGGGAACAATGGATGGAAAGATACTCCGGATGAACCCCGACGGTTCATTGCCCTCCGACAACCCATTTGCTGAGAGCCTTGTGTGGGCTTTGGGGATACGCAACGCGTTTGGCTTCGACTTCGACTCGTCAAATGGCAGGCTCATCGCCACCGAGGCGGGTCCTAGCAGCGATGACGAGATCAATATCATCGTCAAAGGCGGAAACTATGGCTGGCCGACATGCACGGGGCCTTGCAGTCCGCACAACCCAGCTTTCATCGACCCAATCGTAGACTTCAATCCGGTCGTTACTCCGACCGGAATTGCCACGGTAGAACCAAACGTCTACTACTTCGGTGAATGGAACACTGGCAACCTCGTTCGACTAAACCTCACCTCAACAGGATCAATCGTTTCCATGAGTCAAGTCTACACGCAGAGCGGGGGGATCATCGCCGTCGAAATGGGACCGGCCGGCAAACTCTACTACTCCTCACCTGACGGAATATACGTACTCAATACGCAGTTCCGCACACCCGAACCATCTTCTGTACCTAATCTAGTCCTAATTGCGATTGCAACAGTTGGAGCAACAACGGTGGCAACAACAGTAGTCTACCTTTTCATCCGCCGAAACAGACGTTCCGCCATCAACGATCTGAATCTGGGCGCCAAGAGAACTGAAATCGCATCCCCGAGGATTACCAGCAGGGTGGACAGATTCTGTTTTCTAGGCGTGACTGCATTGGGAGTCCAAGTCCTACGGAAAAGTAGAGGTATCCGTCCACGAAGTTGGCGTGTGATGAGACGAAGATGAAGTAGATGTAGTTCCATGGTAGTGGGAACGATGACGCGGGCGGGGTCCAGCCCATCGTAATCTGGGCCATGTCTCCAACCGGAATTATGATCGGAAGCTGTGAGCAGGTCAAGGATAGTATAGCTCCACACTGCACCTGGTGCCCAGAGGCAAGTTGCCATGACGGATTGCCGGCCAACGGGATGTTGGTCATGTAGGCTGAGACAAATTTCACCGGTATCGATCCAGTGTTCTCGACGTCAACCTCAACATTGCCAACGCAGATGCCTTGGGTCCCGCCCAAGATTACGTTGTATCCGGTGCCGCACCAGCCGTTGGTGCCGTATTTTGCAATGCCGTTCACGGTATTCGAGGCAATTACGACCACACCGTTTTGGTCAAGGTCAAGACTCCCTACCGTATTGCCGATTATCGAGCCCTGATCGGCGCTTTCAACCTCCAACCTCCCGGTAACATGATTCCCTACGAAAAAGGTCTGATGACCAACTTCGTTTTCAATCTGTCCAGTTACGGTTGAGTTAGTCATGGCAAACGAGCCCCGACCACCACCGTACATCGCCGAACAGCAACCGTCATGGGATATTGATAGGTTGCCGGAGGTGTTGAGTGAGCTCCCTGAAATGCTGGTGGCTTGCACGTTGTACAAGCCGGTCCATCCGTAGACGTTAGCGTTTCTCAGAGTGATGCTTTGTGAGTAGTTGCCGATTAGATCCCCGTTAATGGTTGCGCCTACCACTGTCAAGTTGGCGCCAGTCATCACAAACACGTTGTGAACTGATGCGGGTGCGGTAATCGTGCAGGCGCCGTTTATCGGGACGATGACGTCCCCGGAGTATGGTGACGTTATGGACCCGGTGCATGTCACGAATGGACTCGAAGGGGAACATCCTATGGGCGACGCCGTGCACGGATCCACTGTCTCGGGTATGGATTGGACAAATGTCGCCAAAAGGAACCTGTTACAATTGCTAGTGTCAGATTCGGACAGCCTTAGCGTCCAGTCATGGGCTAAGTCTCGTTATCCTCGATGTTTCGACCTCCTGATCTTGGATTTTGGGCTCCGGGAGGCAGATATCTTGGCCACACGATCAATCAACTGAGGATCATCGATTCGTTCACAGATTGATGGAAAAGCAGGTCCGGACCCATTCCAGGATACCTCGTCTGGCGAGGATATGTCTGGTTCTTTTGCTCGGAGAGTCGCGAGGTTGCGGAATAGAAGTGCGAGTTTGAAGTTGTCTTGCAGGACCATTGCGAGTCGGGCGGCGGATCGTGGCTGTACCTTCCAGTTTTCCGCCTTCGAAGGAACGGCTTCCAGATGCTTGTAGACTCCGAGAACAACGGCTGTTGACTTCTCTCCCCAGCCCTCAAGCCCAGGGTATCCGTCCGCGTCATCGCCTACTAGGGCGAGATAATCTGGAATGGAACCTGGGGGGACTCCGAACTTCTTCATCACACCTGCCTCGTTTCGAACATTTCGTGCACGACGATCCAGCTGAACAACACGGTCGTTGCGAACGCACTGGGCCAGGTCCTTGTCAGGGGTGCAGATGTAGATTCGGCCGACCTTCGCAAGCTTACTAAGAGAAGCGGCGGCACCGGCTAAAGCGTCATCAGCCTCCAGCTCGACCATAGGCCAGACGACAACTCCCATTGCTTTCAACGCCTCCTCGAGCAAAGGGAATTGTGCCAATAGTTGTGGATCAACACCGTCGCTAGTCTTGTAGCCCGGCCAGAGATCGTTCCGGAAGGATTCGATGACTTGGTCCGTCGCAACACCGATATGAGTGACCCCAGACTCGAGCATGCCAGCTATGCTGTTCAGCACTCCCCTAGTCGCCGCAACCTCCTCACCTTTATCGTTAGCATGGGTCGGAAGTGCGTAGAAGTGACGGAACAGTTCGTAGGTGCCGTCCACGAGGTAGATATCCACGGTAGAACAACTTCACCTCACCGGTAGAAATAGATGAGTCCCGAAATCGACAGATTTGTCTTCGGTTCCAATCAGGCTGTAGGAAATTCTGTTACTTGTTTTCGTCTTGGATTTCTTTCATGCGAAACGTGACAATTTTCTTCACTAGATCGTAGGGTATTGGCTTTTCCAGCGGGAATCGGAGCGAGCCTTTCTCTCCCTCATAAGGCGATAATTCCTTTCTGAAAGTTTCATTGCCCCTGGGTATGGAGTAGAATCCGATATGATTTTTCCACGCGCTGAAATACACCAACCTCTTCCCGTTCAGTTTGAATGTGGGCATGTCATAGCTAATAGATTGCACCGCTTCAGGCGCTGCCTCCTGTACTGTAGCCCTCAGCTTTTCCAAAACACTCTGAACGTTCTCCGGGAAAGATTCGATATATTCGTCGATCGTTTCGAATTTCTTAGCGGACACCATTTCTCGTTCACCGGTGGACTCTTCGATCTGTCCATATATTCCTTGAATGTTGCTCTAGCAATGGTGACTATGGCTTGAGGGGAATACCACACACAATAAAAGTTGAAAGGAAAGGGAATGAACTGATAGTTCATATTGCCTTGACCGAAAGACCAAGTTGGGACAGAACTGGCGTAATTCTAGCATCAGAGGGTTGGCAGGACATAGGATATGGGTTGAAGATGCAACTGACAATTGCCTCAACTAATGTCATACTTCAAAAGGAAAGAATCAAGTTGATACAGAAACCTGGAATCCTCAATCGTCTACGTGGAAAGAAGATACCAATGCTGGAGGATAAGTCATGAGAAGGATAATCTCTAGGAAAAATCGTATTTCCTGATAAAGCCCAAGATTGTCGTATAGAACTGGATTTTCGCTGCTAGAATGAGCCTTTCCGCAAATTGATGCCGTATTCGAGGTAGGCTTTCAGACAGAGGCCCATGTGAGTCCAGCCTTGGCAGTTCCCGTATGAGCCTTGCAGACCGCCCTCTGTGGGTCGCCATTTTCCCTCGACTATCTTCACGAGCGTTTCGTTCGCGTTCAAAGGTTCGAAACTCATCTCGACAACTGTATCGTATCCACCGGAGTCTGGTATTGATCCAGTTTTCAGGTCAAAGAGACCCTCGCTCGCCTCCCAAGAGAACCGAATTAGTTTGTTTCGCACAACCTTCTGTACCTTCACGGGGGCAGTTACAATCTTGTCGCCAACGTCATTGAATTTCCACAACACCATCTTTCCTTCATCGAGTGGTCCGTCAGATCCACCAGACGTGAAGTAGCTGCTAAGCTTCTTCGGGTTGTGAACGGCTTCAAAGACCTCGTTTACCGGTTTCTGGATTTTCGTCTGAACTGTGAAACTCAGATCCATGTTTTGCATCCTCCGACCCTGTCCCCTATATGTTATACATTCATAACACTTTGTTCGCTAAGCTATCGGCCGTGACATTAACCCTGACAACGGATCCCCGTGAGAGGGTAGCTTGACAATGCAAGACAAGTACGATCCGATCTTCAAAGCACTCGGCGACTCTCGACGGCGCGAAATACTTGACCTGCTCAAAGAGAGATCAAGAACCACGGGAGAGTTGGTCGAGCACTTCAGGCAACTGGATCGGTGTACTGTAATGCAGCATCTGAAGGTTCTTGAAAAAGCGGATCTCCTCATCGTGAAGCGTGAGGGACGTGTTCGCTGGAATTACATCAACCCGCTCCCCATTAAGGAGCTACATGACCGGTGGATCGGGAGTTATGCGGACGGCGCGGTCGATCTGCTAGCCCGCATGAAACGTGAAATCGAAGGATACTAGTTCGAGTCCGACCTAACAGCGGCAGAGCATACATACACCATAGTCTGGAATCTGTCGGCGATCGAAATTGACTCAGGCGAAGACCATAGCAAAGCCTAGCATTGTCAACCTAGACGAACTAGAGCAACAAGCAAAGCAGCAGCTTGACCAAGCCAGCTACGATTTCGTGGCCGGCGGTGCCGGGTCCGAGCAGACCCTTAGGGCTAACCGAGAAGCGTTCCAGAAAATAACAATCATGCCCCGGGTCCTTACCGGAATCAAAGAAGCAGATACTTCGACGATTCTTCTCGGGCAGCGATTATCGATGCCGATCTACATTACTCCTATGGCAAATCACGGCGTCGTTCACCCTTTGGCTGAAGTTGGAAGTGCACAGGGCGCGAAAAAGGCAGGCACACTTTTCGTCGCTCCGACGGGTGCTAGCAAGACCATGGAGGAAGTGGCGATAGCAATCAAGGACAGCCCCCGCTGGTTCCAGCTCTACTTCAACAAGGACCCTGGGGTTAACGAGCAACTGCTTCAGCGAGCTGAGAAAGCTGGCTACTCCGCGATCGTGTTGACAGTCGACTTGCCAGTGTTAGGCATCAGGGATCGTAATGTCAGAAACAGCTTCATGTTATCGAAAGATCTCGATCGATCAAATGTTCCATCCGAGCGATACGTTGCCGCGACGCGGAGCCTTCAGTCTCTCACTGCGGGTATCAAGGATGACCTCAGTTGGGACGACTACGAATGGACACGAGAGCACACTACTCTACCCGTCTTGATCAAGGGAATCCTCTCTCCCGAAGACGCTGAGGAGGCTGCAAGGCGCAAGGTCCCCGCGATTATCGTCTCGAACCACGGAGGAAGACAACTCGACACCGGGTTCGGAGCGATCGAGGCTCTAGGACCAATAGTAGAGAGAGTCAAAGGAAAAACAAGAGTACTATTCGATAGCGGAATCAGGAGGGGAACTGACGTCTTCAAAGCCCTCGCGATAGGTGCCGAAGCGGTCGGCGTGGGACGACCAGTATTGTGGGGCCTCGCTCTCTACGGAGCAGATGGGGTTGCTGCAGTCTTGGAGCATTTGCGTGCGGAACTGACAAATGTGATGAGGCTTGCGGGCGTATCACGACCTACTGACATAACTTCAGAATATGTAAAGGGGTTCAGCTGAAGAGCTTAGAATCGGCAAAGCAGCGTTGTAGTCGACATTCATGGCGTTCAAGAGTAGACCTCCACGATTTACGCGAACCGTTCATTTTCCTCTAGGAAAACGTAGCCTTGGATTCGTACTCTGGCTGTGGGTTTCCGGCGTATCGGTGAGGACAACTGCTCAGTAACATCATGTCCATGTGGTAGCTGACAGGCGGTTTGGTTCTGACGAAGAATCTTTGGCAATTGCTACGCGTTTACCGGGCAATGATCTAGACCCTCTCTCATCCACAACCGCAAACAATGGTCTGATCGGCCGAATCGTTCAAGCCAGCCCCGTAGTCGAGCGAGCGCTGACTCAAAACGAGATCAACTTCCTCCAAAGCATCCTCAAGAAGGGAGCAGTTCCAATCCTTCGAGTCTTAGGCGCGCTCACTGGGTTCAGTGCCATCATTCTTGTGATTGCCGCGGCGACTGGCCAGCCTGTGGACCCGGGAACGTACACTCCCCTAGTCATGATAACTGGAATCCTCGGCATGGCGTTTGGCGGCGCCTCCCAAAGCATACGATATCCTGTTAGAAAGGCCCTCGCAAAAGGGACTGCTCGCGAGGTCTACGGCGTCCCCGAAATAGGAACAGCAAGTTCGAGATCTGTCCCAGTCAACCTTGCAGGTCTCTCCTTCGCTTTGAGGCCGAGCCAGCTCGCACATCTTCTTCCCGGCCGGATGAACAAAATTGCTTTCACGGAAGCCGGACCTTCTACGCGGAAAGGCTCGAAGAACGGACCATCGACAGCACTAGTGCTAGAATGGAACGGAAACACCGTTGCCAGGCGCGAGACACTACAGCTGCTCACCACTGGGCCTGTGACAAGGCCAAGGAACCGGGGAAAGTAGCGTTGCACCGACTCCTCTCGCGCACTCTACAGCTTACTGCGGCAATGGTCCTTGTCGCATCAGTTATCGTCGTAGTGCCTGCACACGCATCAGCAGATGTTGCGTTGAACACGTACACTGCTCCGGATGGAAGCAAGCAGTTCATTTCGGATGGTGACTCAATGCCAATCGGATCTACCTTACAAATCGGCGTGTTCGTAAGCTTGGATTCTTGCGACCCGGTCACGGTCTCCTGGGGCGATGGAGCCTCAGGTTCTAGGAATTATGGTGGTTCCCTAGCGGAGAACTGGCAGCACACTTACAATTCCTCAGGCACCTTCACTATCAGCGCATCGGAGCCCTGTGGCAGCGGCACAGGCCAAACTCGAACCATCAACGTAGCGAGTAGTGGAGGACTGTTCGGAGGGGCGGTCTCTTTGACACGTCAGGGTCACAGTTCATCCCCACAATCTTCGGTCTCATTTTCGGATTCATAGGACTAGTCCTAGCGCTTGCCAACCCCCGAATCCCGGTTTCGGCCCAGTTTTGATTTCGACAAGCAAATCCATCAGGGTTCAGGTTCACCGTTCACTCCGACACTCATTACTCCGACAGCGATTACTCCAACAGAGATCAATCCTGTACAGGTGGATCCAAGACTGATCATTCCCAGAATGGTAACCCCAACAGAGGTAGTTCCGACGCCGATTATTCCGACCGGCATTGACCCCTCGATGACCACGCTGCCAAGCATGGTCGCCAATCTCGTATCATACTCGGACATTCCAACGGGAGCCCCTCGACAAGATGATCCACGGATCAAAATGGATCCTGGCAGAGCAACAGACCTCAACCAGCTAGTAGCATGTCCAACGTGCGGTGGCCGGCTGGGCTACGTGGCAGGCGGATGGTTTTGCCTCAACCCTGCATGCCCCTTGCGGCAACTATGATCTGATCCAATAGATCAAGTACGGTCTTGGGCTCGGAAATGGTTTGCAAAAAATGGACTAGTTGTGCGGTCGGATATGTTGGTTGTCTCTTGCTTACCGGGCCTAGTCCGTGTCTGCCGTGTTCTCGTTAGCATCGTCGACGTCAGCGTGGGTCATTGAATTATCCTCTGAAGTACCGTTGTCATCATGATCCTGATGGTTCTGATCCTGATGGTCATCATCATGGCCTGTAAGTGTATTGCTTGAGGAGGTATCCATAGCGTGAAGGATGGCTACCGTTGGAATCAGGACTGCTGCGGCGACTAGAAGGATTAGGGCTATCTTCTTCGAATCTCTCCACCTCTGAGGCAATGCCTCATCAGACATGTAGTCAACAGATAAGCCAACAATTCTGAACACAACGTCCGCGTGATCTTCTAGTCCTGAAGGTCTAACTAATGCTCTGGCTCTATTGTGATTATCCAAGAGAGACGCGAAGTCATTTGCATCGTTGAGAAACTTCGATCCGAAGAACCATCATCAGCTCTTGAAGTTTCATAGGGATAGTGTCGTTGCCTTCCCAGCCCTCGCAGACATCGAGCCCTTTCTTTGACGAACCCTGGGGCCAACCAGATGTATTCCAGTCCCAGCATTGCTTTCGACTGTCAATTGTTTGCAAACACTGATTTAGACTGGTAAGCTCCCAGAGACTATTCTAGGCTAAACCGTATCGAGCATCGCCTATTATTCAATCAACCTTTGATACTCCTCCATTACACGCGGACGCTGATCGAATGCCATTCGCCAGGAACCACGTATGTGCGGAAGTGAGGATCTCTTACAAGGCGTGTCAGATAGGACTGGATCGCTGGCTTTCCCGGCAACCTTCCACCCCAGCCGCCAAAGAGTGGGTTAAGATTCGCGGTTACAATAATGCTGCCGGGAAGCGTGAGACGACGGAGGTGTGGAATGTAGCTCGGGTATTCGCGCCAGTCACCGTCCAGAAACACGACATCATAGCGACCCTTCAGCTGGGGAAGGACGCTTTGTCCCCGGCCGCGGAGGACGCGGATGCGTCTGGAGAGGCCTCGTTGCAGGAAAGCCTGTTCGGCAAGTTCTGCATGATGCGGGTCTCCTTCAATAGTGTCCACGTGGCAGTCAGGTCCTCCCGCGGAAGCCATCACAGCAGCCGTGTACCCGTGACCACAACCAACCTCCAACATTCGTCGCGCATGCGTTAGTGAAGCAAGCACCGTCCACAGAGGCGCCTGCAAAGGGTCGCTGGGGAACATGTCACAACCCCGCCCGTGCTTACGGCGATGCTGGTTCGACAGTTGGTAAAGGTCTAGATGAACGTCAGCCCGGCCATCATAGATTTCTGCGAGCAGCTGTTTGACGCTTTTCCTCAAGATCCAATCGAGCCTCTGATCAATCTCGGACTATTAGTGCAAAAATATTATGGCCTAATTTCGACGCGAAGTTTCGTCCTAGTTTTTCAACTAGGTCTCGCTTAGGTTTCATCTAACTCCTGTATGCAACTACCCGGATCACACGTCCGCGCCGCAATTGGGACACTTGGTAGCGCCACCGGGGATTCGCGAACCACAATAATTGCAGAAAACCATGCCTGTAGCGCCCGCAGGAATCCCTCTGAGGCTCATCGAGCTGTGAACGATCAGGTTGGGCTCCTTCACGTGTTTGAAAGCGATCCATCTGCCCTCCCTCGAATCGAAATACACATTCCCAACACCACGGAACCTCCCTAGTCTCGATTGTTCCATGCGGACACTTGACAAATCTGGAACCAACAGAGTGGAGTTGTGCGCAATTATTCGACGATTGGTCAGATAGTATTTCCTTTCTTTGTCAACAATGAGGCTCACAAGACTCGCGACGAGAAATCCGAAGAAGAGGATAGTTGAAGCTGCGTCTACCGCATCTCCTAGCGATGCCCCGTTGATGTTCAAGATCCCGAAGAGGGACATGAAAGCCAAGAATGGGTATCGAAGATGGTAGGCCGGTCTCCCTTTCCAGATGAGTTCCTCACCTGACTCTAGTTCCATCCGAATCAGCTGCTCTCGTTGGAGACCGAACGCGGAGGGTAGAAGTTGGTTGGAATGAATTTATACTGTTACCCGGATCTTGTCGCCTGACTTCGTTTTGCTGCGACTCTTGAGACTACTTTTTTGCGTAAATAGGGTAGTCCGGCAAACTATTAGCGCAGAGTGAAAACAAGACAGCAGAAATGCTCAAGGATTGACTCGAACGGATCAAATCCATTTCTCGAAACGTCGCATTGTCCTTTCTCTCGATCTTGACACGTGCGAGGAATAAATCGCGGATCGTGGCGAAGATGTTAACTATGTAAAATGGTCATATTGGCAATTTCCGGCAAGACTATTTCTTGAAATCAGGTATGCCCACTATGTTCGAGGAAGAAGCTAAGGCGCGATGCCCAGATTGTAGTCAGTCGCTCACATTCATCCGAACAAAGTCGCACCAGAAAAGATGGTACTGTTATGCCTGCGAGAAATATGTCGACCGTATAGCCGAGCCCACAATGGTGAAAGATGCGCATGCCAGAATAGAAGCGATAACTGGCCTCCAGGTGATTGACTCCCATGGGATGATCGTTGGACGGGTCCGCAAAGCCATCTCAAACGATACCGGTGACGTCAGATCACTTGTCCTATCAGTTGATAAGGAACAATTCAAGTCTCTCCTGGACGAGAGAGATCTGCCGCGCGAGTTCGAGCTAGGACACGAGAAAATCGCAACAGTCGGAGATGTTGTAATCCTATCTGATGTATTCTCGCCGAGCGCGCTCGCACCACCCAAACCGCCGGAGGAGACCTCGAACATAGGCAAATGCTCGAGATGCAATGCTCCGCTTATCGCAGGCGCAAAACATTGCATCAAGTGTGGGGCATTGTTGACCTCTGCTTCCTGCGTATCATGCGGAACACTGAACCCAACTGAAGCCAGGTACTGCAAGAACTGCGGCAACAAGCTGACCTAATTTTGAATCGAATTTATCCCTAACAAGTCTGATTGCCACGGGTCAAGTTTGTTGACAGCCTAAATAGTCGACGACTGGTTCGAGCAGTTTCCGGCAGGGACCAGAGTCTATGTCAGACATTAACGAAGATCTATGGTTGGACCTTGACCTTGCGGCGTCAAATGTGAATCGGGCGGGAACAGTTCTCGGGTCAACCATAGCTGTCTTTACCTTCCTTCTTTTCTTCCTCTATCCTCGCTATTCCTCGGGGCAGATCGACCCTATTCTCTTCCAGATTACTCTGACAACTGTAGTGCTGACCATTCTTTCGTTCAGCTTATGCATCCTGTTCTGTTACCGGATCGGCGTATTGAAAATGGGCATAGTCGAGAAGCGTACAAGTATGCGGGTGGGGACCTTATTTTGGGTTATTGGCACACTTTTCTTGGTATTAGAGCCAGCTTTGATATTGTTCACGATCGGACTTCAGGTTGTAGGCGTTGTAGCGTTGGTAGCGTGGCTCTTGTACACTTTCTTCACATTGCGTGATGCCAGGAGGTATCAGGCGTATCACAAACGGCTGAAGGCCTGAGATTTATCCAGTGGCAATCTTGGAGAAGAATATGGAATAACACGCTTGCGTTTAGGCTCACGCCTTTCGCCCTTCGGCACCTAGACGATACAGAAGTGGTTCCCTCGCGTGACACTTTTTTGAGAAGAGAATGTCTAACGTGATTCAGGAGAAGAGGCTGGCTCTACTTCATAGGGTCATGATTCCGGACGAGGAATATCCGAAAGAGTACGCGGTACTGGTTACAGATAGCAAGTCGATCTTTATTCTTCAGAAAAAGACGAGAGGCAACTTCTGGCTTCGTCGCGAGATGAGGTATGGAACCGCTCTAATCACCGACGTCGTGCCAAAGACTCTCGAAGACTATCAACGAACCAGCTTGGAGTCACTCACGGCTGATGGTGCTAACATCACTATCCCCCATGAAGCGGTTATCTCGCTAGCGCTGAAGAAGGAAGTGCAGAAACCTCGTGCATACGACTTTTTCGTCCGCCTGACAATGAGAATGCAAGGAGAAGAATTCCAAGTATACTACTTCGAGATGATCTACCGGCAGACCCAGAACCATGAGACCAAGATCATGTTCTACATGGTGCCCTTAGGTGCGTATTTCAAGCCTAGAAGGCAAACCCAGACCAGGGAAACGATCCTCCGGGAATATGCCATGGAAACACTAGAAATTTTCCGGAAGCTCCTTTCGGCGCGAATCATATCCTCGTAGCTTGGATATGGTGCTATCATCCAAATCTTCTCGGCCGTGATTTCCATCATAAACCGCTCAGATCGTCCAGATCTTCCTCACCGGTTTCGCCAACTCGTTTAGCCAGTCTTGTCCGGTCCTGTCTGTAGTTAACTATCAACCAGGCGATACTCAACCCGAGTCCGGCTGTACCAAAAGCTAAGAGCGCCACTGGAGAGAAGTAGAGGGAGAGCGTCTCATGAAAGTCAGTTCTGAAACTGGGATCATTTTCATACGTATAGACCACACAGAAGAGAAGGAAGATAATGAGGAGGGTTTGCAAGTATGCGAGTCTCATCGAACGTTCCGCCTTGTCCCGTTTCCCGGTGGCCGCCCCGGCCAGCGTGCGCGAATTTTTCGGTTCGTCGATAGGGCTGAAGATTGCATCAAGGCCTCTCTGTTTGCGGCGCTTTTTAGCCCTGATATTTTTCGCCATAGTACAAGCCTCTTGATGCTGGAGTTGGCTACCCCTCTTTGAGGTCATCGCAAGTACCCCAAATCACGTACGTTCCCAATGACTGATTCCAGCCCAGTGAGTAAGGCGGGCCTAGGAGGCGGATTCTAGAGCCAGCTGACGAAGACATCTGAACCTTGCGGCTGACTAAAGACCCCATCAACACAATAGTCGTACGAGGACCCAGGCGAAGGTGTCCCAGATATCAAGACCTGCTGACCTGTTGACGAAGGTGGGCTCGCGGAGAGAAATAACACGTATCCTCCCATGATCGAGGCACAGTCTACACTTATTGTTGATCCGTCGCTGACAAGGTAGAGATTGTAGGCGGAGTATCCGGCGGGAGATCCTGTGAGTTCGGAGCCTCCTTGGAGCTGGGAAACAACCGCGCTGGTAGAGCATTTTCCAGTTGCCTGCCCAGCAGGCGTTGAGCATGTCACCGGAGGCCCACCTTCTGAACACTGGAAGATCGCGGAGAAAGCGGTGGTTGAGAAGCTGCTGGGGTTTGGAGAGATTGAGGGATTCGAACAGTTTGATGACAAAGTTCCCGCAAAAGGTGCCGTGGTGCTCGGGGCGCTCAACTTGTGGTAGAATAGCTCGGATGCCGCATAGACGGTCACCGCTGAAAACAGCACCGCGAGAATGATCGGTGCGGCGTATCTCTTACGAATTCTCAAGGCGCAATTTCACGTGCCCTTGTTCTACTAGAAAAGCCTCCCGTCCACCTTCAACCACTACCGAACACTCTTGACTGCATCGGGAAAATCATTCTCACTGAGAAACTATTCGACGCGAATCATGCTCCTCTGAGAGGGGAAGCCTTCGGGGAAGAACTATCTCTGGGGCTTCTTGAGCGAATCTTTCTCGGCAAGAGCTGGAATATCACGACTCCCAATAACCCGGCTAAGACCAGCACCGCGTTGTAGCTCAGAAGATAGCTTCCTAGAGCGAAGTTGGCCTGGATCCAGTTCTGCATGTTGACATTTGACGCGTACTCTCGTACAAGTCCGCTATAGATCATAATCAGTATCACCGCTTCGACAAGCGCAATCGAAAGCGCTTTTGAAACGGGGCCATATCGCGATTTTCCGACTGCCCTTACACCTGGAAGAGTTCCTAGATCCGGCGATGATCCTGGGGCCGCGTTCTTTTGTCCAACAAGCGCCTCCAGTTCGTAAAGGGCCGACTCGATCCGATTGCGAGCCCGCCAGGTTCTTCGCATGGCAAAATAGTATGTGCAAAGGCTGACTCCACCGATCAGCATAGGTATGGATAGCGGCAGGAGAACAGCGGAGACCGATGAATCCCAGAGGATGAGGTTACCGAGTCCGAAGCCGCCAAGAGCTCGGGTAGAATACGCCCACGCCGCAGTGCCGATTCCGATGGCGATCAATCCAAGAGCAACTTGGACTCGTCCCTTCCAGCCCGCGTCTGCCGTAAAGACTGCCTGAACACCCTTCTGCGCCGTCCTCCGTCGTGTCTTAACGCCGTTGGCCAAAGGCGAATCAGTCCGCAGTGGATCCAAGCTTGGTTAGAACAGTGTCCGCTAGCGATCCTTCGAGTAGTTCCTTTGTGAGGCGCCGGTACTCTTCCGAGGCAGCGTTTCTGGGGCTGTAGATTATTCCGGGTATTCCTTTGCTGGGAGCTTCTGCCATCCGGATGGATCGTGGGATGACGATCTTGAGTATATGGTCGCCAAACGAAGTTCTGAGTTGTTGGACGATCTTCTTCGACAGTCCTGTTCTCTTGTCGAATAGCGTGAGTAATATTCGATAGTCGAATTCTGTTTTCGCTCGGGATTTCACAATTCGCATAAACTTCAACAGTGTGGGTAGTCCGTCCATTGACAAGAATTCAGATTGTACCGGCACGACCATCAAGTCGCACGCGACAATCGCGTTTACCGTTAAAATTCCAATGTTGGGTGGACAATCGATCAGGATCGCGTCGTACTTCCGTCTGGCGACGGCGAGGGCCTCCCTCAGGACGAATTCGCGGCCAGGGATAGAGGATAGTTCGACCTCTGCTCCCGCAAGGTCCAGATTACTAGGGACAAGGGTGAGATTCTCGACCTTGGTCCCAAGCATTACCTCTTCGATTTTTCTCGACTGAGCGAGTGCATCGTATACGGTATAGAGAAGTTTGGACTTTTGGAAGCCTAGGCTGACTGTGGCGCTTCCTTGTGGATCGAGATCCACGAGCAGGACTCGTCTTCCAAGTTGTGCTAGCGCGGTGGCGAGATTGACCGCGGTTGTGGTCTTGCCGGTTCCTCCTTTGTTGTTTGCGAAGCTCAGGATCATGGTCGAGAAATGCCCGTAGCCCCAAAGTTTGGTAAGAAATTCATTCGCAGATCGAGGTGAACTGGGCCTCATCCTCGAGCTGTGATTAGGCAGGAAAATGATCGGTGCTTCCAGACTTTCCGAGAGTTGCCAGCGACACTATATTACCGGTATCGTGAGGTGAGTTCGCATGTTGTTAGATAGTAGTGGAGTGAGAGTCGTGATGCCTGGCCCAGTTTCCACTTCTTGGTACAAGAAGGGGGAGATGATGAGTGCAAGATTCACACTTCCATGTAAATCGCGAATTATCTGTGAAAACTTGAACCGGCTAGCGTTTTCGATGCTATCCCCCTGAAACCCCTGGCCTGAGTTCTAGGCAGAATTTCCCGTTGTTAAACGAAGTCTTAATCAGAAGACAGTCTGTTTTCCGATTTTATGAACCGCGAAAACATTCCTCCGCAGCTATCCTCTGCAAAGAAAGAAGCTGCTACGCGCTTCTTGACCGACAGCGCTAGAGCCGCCTACTCGACTCGAGCCGTTTCCTACCAGCTCGACCTCAACATCGTCGGAGTGGGAATCGGCAAGAAGATCAAAGGAGGACAGCCGACAGGCACAGACGCGGTTCGGGTATATGTTAACAGAAAATTTCCCAAAGCCCAGATTCCCCAACCGCAGCTGGTACCCGCGGCAATACGGGGCGTCCCTACGGATGTAGTTGAGACCGGCCGGTTCAGAGCCTTCACCATGCCACCTGCACCAACTCCTCGAGATCGCTTCCGGCCTATCAGACCAGGCAGTTCCATCGGTCCTCCCCCGATCGGAAACATGGTTGAGGCGGGGACCCTCGGCGCGATAGTAAAGAGTGGAGGGGCGCAGTACATCCTGAGCAACAACCACGTTCTGGCCAACGAAGACAAGCTTCCAATTGGAACCTCGATTTTCCAACCTGCTCTTCTGGACAAGGGAAACCAGACAACCGACACAGTCGCAACCCTTTCCAAAACCGTCCCCCTTTCACCGAGGGGAAACAATAGCGTTGACTGTGCCATAGCAGCCATCGACAAGGCTGTCCCTGCAGACCCGACGTTCCTGGCGAAGGTTGGCAAGCTCGCAACCACCTTCCCGATCGACGCTACTGATGGGATGAAGGTCCACAAGGTCGGCCGGACGACAGGATACACGACCGGGTCCGTTCTGGACATCAGCGCAGACGTCAACATCCAATACGATATCGGGACTCTGACCTTCCAGGGACAGATCCTGATCGCCCCAGACCAAGGACAGATGTTCTCAGACGCAGGGGACTCCGGCTCGCTCATCGTTGACAGAGGCTTGGGCAGAGCGACCGGCTTACTCTTCGGCGGCTCGCCCAAATCAACCATCGCCAATCATGTCTCGGATGTTCTAACGGCGCTTCAGATCCAGCTTGCAGGATAGGTTCAAGTCAAAGACTGTTGAAGATCTTAGCCAGATTTGGCTCCGCCCAAGACTCCCTATGATCCCAGGGCCCTTAAACGAAAGGTATCCTCCCAGATACTAGAGCTCCCGGGAGTCAGCGGAATAGGAGTTCCAAAGGGTCGGCTTACAGTCTACTTAGAAGTGGACTCCCAGGACGTCCGTGATAGAGTTCGAGAAGTTCTGAAAGCGGTCTCACCCGAAGCAGACGTAGTTTTCATGGTTACAGGGAAGTTCTCTAAGCAGGACCCCGACTAGCATATGACTTCAGGCTCTGCTCAAACGAAAGGAATAGCTGAGACGTTTGATGATCTAGCCCATGACCGTTGTTGCAAGTACAAGTCGAACGGCCTCACCGCTAGCAGCCAAGTTCTACTCGATTTCATCTCCAACAAGGGCTTGGTCGGAAAGACTGTTCTCGAGATCGGGTGTGGAACAGGCTTCTTCGCCTTGGAGACCCTCCGGCATGGAGCATCTTCCTGCCTGGGCGTGGATCTTTCGTCGGCGTCGATTCACGAAGCAAACGAGTTCGCCAAAGAGTCTGGCCTACAGGATCGCGCAAGGTTCGATGTTGCAGACGCGGCCACGACTCGCCAACCTGCCTCTGACGTCGTCGTGATGGACAAGGTCCTCTGCTGTTATCCTGACCTGGAAGCGCTTCTGAAGACCGCTTCAAATTCTTCCAGGGAGCTGTTGGGTTTTGTTGTCCCGCGAGACGAAGGGCTGATGAAGCCGGCGATGAGGATCGGAACAGCGTTGATCAATCTGGTTGAGAAGTTGAGGAAAACAGGTTTCCGGCTGTACCTTCATCCCCTGCGTTCGATCGATGAGCTTCTCGCCGGGAGCGGATTCCAGCAGGAAAACAAGGCGAAATCTCGATTCTGGCTGGTGTTCTTGTACAAGAGAAACAGACCAGACGCGCCTAGGCGAGAATAGACGAGACCTTGGACGTCAAACAAGCAGTCGTTCGGCTAAAGTCGATGGGCGATCCGAAAGCTGTCGAAAGAATGGCCCGGTTCGGGATCCAATCAAGCAATTCATTCGGTGTTTCTGTTCCCAAGCTCAGAACTCTTGCCCGAGAGGTTGGACGTGATCATCTACTGGCGTTGAAACTGTGGGAGACTGGGTTGCACGATGCGCGACTCCTAGCTTCGATGGTGGATGATCCTGAGCAGGTGACTATCGATCAAATGGACAAGTGGGTCGGCGACTTTGACTCATGGGATGTTGTCGATGGATCCTGTGGAAACCTGTTCGACAAGACCCCGTTTGCCGTTGTGAAAGCGAGGGAATGGTGCAAGCGTGAGGAGGAGTTCGTGAAGAGAGCGGGCTTCGTCTTGATGGCCGAGCTTGCAGTCCATGACAAGCATGCTAAGGACAAGCTGTTCCTAGATTTGCTACCACTCATAATCGCGGGAGCGTCTGACAAAAGAAATTTCGTCAAGAAAGCGGTCAACTGGTCTCTGAGACAGATTGGCAAGCGCAATCTCAAGCTCAACAGAGCCGCCGTGTCCACCGCTCTAAAGATCCAGAAGAATCAGTCGGGCGCTGCAAAGTGGGTTGCCTCAGACGCCCTGCGAGAGCTGAAAAGCCCACAAGTCATGAAAAGACTTCGGGAGAACAAGTAACCCCAACCTTCCCTGCAACCTCAATGTTGGCCGCATCCCCTAGACTGTCCTAGAAAAGCCGATCACAGTCTAGACGTAGCATGACGAAGGGAGGTCAGAGGAGTATACGAAACGCCTATGCCCCACGTTGCCCTCATTCTTCATGTGGGAGGGAATCCTTTCTCACATTGACGACTCGCAAATTCAGGACACAACTCCAATCTCTGCTGAGAAAGCTGCTCCCGGCGAATACTCGGCCAAGGAAAATGGCGTCTCAGCTACGGCGACGAATGAAGGACCCGCGTGTTGACTACCGCCTTTACGAGGAGGCATACCATCTCTACGCTGAGGCAAATCCTCCCGAGACGCCAAGAACGCGGAGGGACAAGCTGAGAATTGTCTTCTGGATTGTTGTAATCCTTCTCACTGGGGTTTTCAAGTTCTATTTCGCCTCGCAAGTACCCCTCTGTACCGAGTTTGGGTGCCCCTAAGCACCCCTACGACCACTCGGGATCTTATGCCCTTCGCCTAGCCCGGTATTCTGGAATGGTCATTACTACCGTGCCCATTTGGGGCGTTCACCGATAACCGGCAACGTACGTTCACCACCTGTACCTTCTCTCCAACATTTCTTTTTCCTTAACTTTTGTTTTTTTTAGTAACTATTTTTTTCTGCTAAGTATTATGTGACCCCCCGGGGGGGGTCGTTTTTCCCGCGCCGCGCCCTTCGTGAAATCAACTCCGAAACCCGTTCACCGAACATAACCCGTCCCACGTCTCACCGTTCCCGAAGGGATCCACCCATTGCGCGCTGAGATCGCCGTTGCCTGTTACCCTCTTGGCCAGGGGGAGGTTACGATAGGAGCATTTGACGATACACACGCTCAACCACTATTGCCGACCTATCCTGGAGAAGCGCTGAGCACATGTTTCGGAAGCTAGTTAGGAACAAAAAGGCAATCGACACTATAATGGCCACGCTGCTAATGGTCGTTATCGTGGTGGCGGCGTCTGCCATGGTCTTCGTGTACGCTACTGGGCTGTTCGGAGCCCTGATGCGCGCACCGAATTTCCAGAGAGAAGCTCTCAGCCTGGAATTCTCCAACTTTGGACCGGTGAACCCCACCTACAACGTCACTCTGTACCTGAGAAACACCGGAAGCACACCGATCACCCTGACAAGCTACTACGTGAAAGACGCGAGCGGTAATCAGTACGCTAAGAACCCCTGGACCGGTCTGTCAGTTACCCCAACGGCGCTGGGACAGCCGCAGATCTTGATCTCGGGTTGCGGCTGCAACAACACAGGAGCCCCGTTCACGTTCCAGACAGGATATTCCTACACGATAACCCTGTTATCCTCCCGGGGGACCCAGTTCCAATACTCTGTCGTAAGATACAGCTGATCAGAGTCGGCTGATCTTCTCGTAGAACTCGACCAGGCTCCGGGCCGCAGGCTCTTCCTGGTTGAATGCGAAAATCTTCATCCCCTTCTCATACCTCTCAAACAACAGGACCTTTGACTTGACCAACGGCTCGGCTATCCTTGCCACGGTTGACGGTGACACGTCAAGCACCCGGGCGAGTCCGGCCTGGTTGAACACCTTCTGGCGATTCTGTAATAGATGCTCGACCAAGCGGACTTGAGCCTTCGACTGGAACAGATCAACCAATCTCAACAATGTCACCTATCTTAAGCGTAGAGGACCCTTGTTCCGATATCCTTGCCCTGAAGCGCAGCGAGGACATTACTCGGGTCCCCGAGTGATACGAACCGTGTAGGAATCCTTGCTCTCTGCATGATCTTGATAGCTAGAGGATCAAGCAACTCGTACCGGCCGGCGAAAACCTCTCCGCTCATCGCCCAGTTCAACAGCTTGTCCACATGTACTGATCTGATTAGCTTCGCTTTCGGGTTCTTCTTCGGGTCCTCAGTATAGACGCCGTCCACATCCGTACCATTCACAAGAATCTCGGCCCGAGTGATCTCAGCCGCAAGGGCAGCAACCGCACTAGTCGACTGGCCTGGCTGCAATCCTCCCATGACCACAGCCTTTCCCGATCCAGCACAGTGAGGCAGATCGGACAAGGCCGTCGGAATCTTCGAGGACGCGATCGAGCCCAGTGCCAGACGCAATAGCTCCGCGTTGGCCCTAGTGATCTGGATTCCGAGAAGATCGCAGGTCGACTCTTCTGCGCCAAGCTTTCGAGCCGCCGAGATGTAAGTTCTAGCATTCTCCCCTCCCCCTGCAACCAGCACAAGCTGGTTTCCCTCCGCGACAAATCCCCCCAAGACCTTCCCCATCTCCTTGAGAGCTGTCACGTCAGGATCGCGGCGGAATAATGCGCCCCCGAGTTTGACGACTGCCCGCATTCTCTCTCAACCTTCCGGTTGACACAGGCTCGCTATATTAGAATCGAATGGAAGCTATCCGAGCGTTCTAAGATTCCTCTTGAAAACTCTTCGCAAAAGCTGAATAGGCCTTCTATCGAGCAAAAACGACCCTTCACCGATGCTCTCTTACGCGCTAAAGAGAATAGTCCGATCATGGAAACTCTACGCGTCACTGATACTCGGTATGATGCTCGCGGCCACCTTCTTCGGTGGAATAAACGTGGGCGCTGACACCATCGGGAAACAAGCCCTCGACGCCGAGCTAGTTAACACCCCTGTCGACATCTCCCTCACACCAATGTCGGGCGGAGTTTCCGTACCTCGCTCCTCGTTCGACAATGTTGTTCTTCGAGCAAAACAGGTGAGCGGTGTAGTCGCTGCCGAACCCGTAGGAAGTGAAACCCAACAATTCTATCCCTACAACGAATCAATACCTTACATCAAAGCCATTCAAGACAGCTCTCTACTCTACCAACACCTCACAATCCTGAACGGGCGAGAAATAGCCAATGCCAATGAATCCGTGATTAACGCGGACTCGAAGTTCGCCCAGAGCTACAAGCTGGGCCAGACCGTCAGGTACAGCTTTGGACAAACTGGACAAAGAAACAATCTGACACTGATACTGAAAGTAGTCGGCGAGGTACAACTAGACAATATCGCGGTCAACACCCTGGGCGTTTCTCCGATCTACTACGGACCCCAAGGGACGACTCCGACGCCGGGGAGCACACTCATAGTGAGCTGGGACAAAACATTCAACCACATGTTCGACTGGGCCTACAATCAAACCCGATTCGGCAGATACTATCCTATCGCGGGCATAGTGAACGTTTACCTTGATAGACCGAAGCTGTTGAGCGCCTTCAATGTCGAAGGCAGCATCGCACAAGTGCAGCAGATCGATGACCAGGTTGCGAACGTCGCGGCACTAAACGGATTCAATTCTCAACCGAACCTGATAAATCCCCTCCTCTCATTCTCCACCAGCATTTTCGCGCTCAGGCTCACATTCACCATCTTCTCAATCCCCGTCTTCTTCGTAGCATGGTTCGTCGGAAGAACTGTTTCCCAAGCATCCTTCAACCTCCGCAGAAGAGAAATCGGGCTATTGATGACCAAGGGCTTCTCCCAGAGCCAGCTCTTCAGACACTTCCTCGTCGAAGCCCTCCTAGTCGGCCTAATAGGAGGAGGATTCGGACTAGCGGCCGCGGTACTGCTCAACCCATACTTCGTCCAAATACTAAGCGGAAGCTATCAGAGCGGAGTCTTCCTCAGCCAAGACACCGCCATCGCCACCATGATCTTCACGGTCGCCCTTACCCTGCTAGCAATCTATTCACCCGCTCGAGCAGCAGCCAGTATGGATCCCGCGAAGGCCCTGCGCGAGTACGTCTATCTCGAGGATACACGTTCGTCAAAGAAGAGGGGCGCAATAATCGCCTTCTCCCTCGGCCTCTACAAGCTAATCATTCTTCTCCTTGGCATAAACTTTCAGAACATCAGTCGGTTTCTCTTCGGAGTAAACTTCCTCTTCGCCATTGTCCTGATAATATTGGCTATCCTCGATTTTGGGTTGAACATCATCGGCCCATTCCTATTCCTCTACGGAGCCACACAACTCTCCACGGGTCTAGCGATACGCTTTCACAAGAGATTCGCATCACTCTCCAAACGCCTAGTTGGAGATATCGCCTCTCTTGCATCCAAGAGCGTATTCCGAAATCCCCGTCGCGTCACTGCTCTAGTCTTCCTCGTCGCCCTGATAGCCGGTTACTCAATATGGGTGATAGGCGACTTGGCCAGCGTGCAGGACTACAACGTTCGACAGGCCGAAGTAGCGGTAGGCTCCGATCTGCACGCGTCGGGCAGGGTTCCTCTCAACCTCACCTATCCCGTTTTGGTAGCTAATCAGCTGCGTACCTGGAACAATATCACGGGGGCTACTCCGGAGTTCGACACATCTGTCACCCTTTCGTCTCGGGCAGGGTTCCTCCAAGTCAAGGCCATAGACCCGCCGACGTGGAGACAGGGAGCATACTATGAAACCGACTGGTTCGGAGGAAACATCGACGCAGATTTTCAAAACCTGCAGAGTAATACCCAGAGCATTGTACTAGATAGGGGAGTTGCATCATACTACAATATTCTGCAAGGCGGGACAGTGAGCGCAAATCAAACTGTGAACCTCACTGTGATCAACTTCTTCGGTCCAGATTACTCCCAGCAGTCCTCAGGCCAACCCTTCGGTTTTTCCTATTTTCAACCCGAGGGATGGTCGTTCGTTCCACTGAGCCTCGTCAGCCAGTACCCAACCCTCTTTTCGGGGTCAGGTTCTGTCCTAGTCAAGGCTCGTCCAGGCGTATCCTTAACCGACCTCGCGGCCTCGATCCAGAAGGTATACCCGGCCCTAACGGTAAGCACGGCTCAGGACTATACGCAAGGAGCAGTGCCCGTCGTTTCCAATGCACCCCAGGCTAGCGCCCAGAGTGCGGGAGCGGTGATCGCCAGTGGGACTCAGAATGTTTTGCGGCTCGGAACAGTTTTCGCAGGACTCGCGGCTTCAATTGGAATCGGGGCAGTGGCCTACACTGGCTTCAAGGAGAGAGAAAAGGAAACCACGATGTTAGCCGTTAGAGGCTTGTCCTACAAGCAGATGCTCGGACTCCTAGTCACAGAGGTCCTGCCGTTGGTTATTTTCGCGCTGATACTGGCCACAACAGTCGGATTGATCACCGTACGCGGCGACAGCCTCGCCCAGAATTCCCTGAACCCTAGCTATGCGAGCCTCCTCGCCCCTCGCAGGGTCGTCTTTCCACTATGGGCCTCTGAGAACATCTTGGCAATTATTGGGCTATTATTCCTGGGTGTTTTTCTGCCTGCGATAACGGCTGCGCGGAAAGACCTTTCAAAGATGAGCAGAACGGTGAGATTTGCATGAGCGCCGTCCCGGTTATAGTGGATTCTCTCGTCAAAGCCTACAAGCTCGGCAGAGTAGAGGTGCAAGCTCTGCGCGGGATCAATCTTAAGGTCGAAGCCGGAGGCATGGTCTCGATAATAGGTCCAAGCGGCAGCGGAAAGACCACACTACTCAATATCCTTGGAGGGCTGGACCGAGCTACAGCTGGAAACGTCCACATAGGCAACACTGTCCTGACGGACTTGGACCCGACAAAACTAGTCTATTACCGTCGACAGATCGTCGGTCACGTATTTCAGACCCTCAACCTAATTCCCACACTGACGGCCGCCGAAAACGTCGAGCTTCCAATGATGGCCGCTGGGACCCCTCGCGGGACCCGCTCGGCCAGAACCAAGGAACTCCTTGGCATTGTAGGCCTCGCTGACAGACACGACCACAAGCCCGACGAACTCAGTGGCGGAGAACAGCAACGGGTCGCCATAGCCGCTGCCCTTGCAAACGACCCGCCGCTTCTCCTCGCAGACGAACCGACCGGAGAGCTTGATAGCGTGAATGCGAAGATGGTCACTGACTTTCTTGTCAAAATAAACCGCGAGCTAGGAAAGACCCTGATAATGGTCACTCATGACCAGAACGTTGCAAAGACGGCTAACAATATCATGAGAATAGAGGATGGAGTCATCAAGTCATCGCTCACTCCTAGCCAGATCGCCAGCCAAGACACGTCCAGCTCCTACCTAGACCAGCTCCGCCACCGCATGTCAGAGCTGGAGAAACAGATGAGACAATTGGACGATGATTTCAAGACGGGCAAAGTTTCAGGCGATGAATACGCTGACCAACGCCTCAGGCTGCGACAAGTCAAAGCAGGACTACAGGATGAACTGCAGAGGCAGGGAGTCATAGGTTAGCTCCGGTATCGGAAAAAGCATTTTATACGCAAAACCCACCTGTTCTTTGTGAGGACTCGCGGGCAAATGTGTAGCACGTGCGCGAAGCACAATCCGGGAAAGAAGAAAAAATCCAAGATGTGAACGAGCCGGCCTAGAAGCGTAGGCCACAGTCCTTACTTTTTCTGGCTGGAGGTCGAATAGCCAGTGACAAGTTCAGTCATATCTGCATCAGATTCGGTTGCGCAGTTCAAGTTCAGACGAACCCTGGAACAACTAGCACGGAAAGAAGGCCGGGGAACCGAACTTATCAGCCTCTACGTCCCCCCAGACCGCAGAATCCACGAAGTATTGGGCCAGCTTCGGGAAGAAGCCGGCACTGCCTCCAACATCAAATCACGCACAACCCGGCAAGCGGTCCAGGACTCCATAGAGAGGGTCATGCAACGCCTGCGACTGTTCAAAGAACCACCCCCTACAGGACTGGTGATCTTCGCCGGGATGATTCCTCAGAATGGTCTTGGGAGCGAAAGGATGGAGATCTATGTGCTCACCCCTCCAGAGCCAATAACAGTCGGGTTTTACAGGTGCGACGCCCGCTTCCACGTAGAACCCCTCCTAGCTCTCGTCGTTGAGAAAGATACGTACGGAATAATCGTGATCGACGGGACAGAGGCCGTGGTTGCAACTCTCAAGGGTCGCAGGGTCGAGATCGTCAAATCCTTCACCTCAGGAATACCCGGAAAGAGCCGTGCTGGCGGACAGTCGGCTAGACGTTTCGAACGGATCCGAGAAGGGGTCACCCACGACTACTACAAACGCGTCGGTCAACACTTCAACGAAATCATGCTCGCGATACCTGACTTGAAGGGAATTATCATTGGCGGGCCCGGACCGACAAAGTACGTCTGGTCCGAAGGAGAATACCTACAGTATACGCTGAAGAACAAGGTGCTCTCGGTCGTTGACACCAGTTATACGAGCGAGGCGGGTGTTGAGGAGGTTGTTGAGAAGAGCAGCGAGATCCTGAAAGGGGTCCGGTACAAGGAGGAGAAGCAGATGGTCCAGAAATTCGAACAAGATACGAGGCGCATGCAGTTAAGAGCGAACTTTCCACGCGACCATGCAAGAAGTGCGGCAAACCAAATCTTGAGATTATTGAGGATAACGATATTATCGATAGCTTTCTAGACTATGCGGAGAAGGGCGGAAGCAAGGTCGAGGTTGTCTCAGAGGAGACTGAAGAAGGACGAATGCTCCGCGACGCGTTCGGAAAAATCGCCGCAGTCCTACGCTACGCCGCTAACTAGTTCGAGCGACTTTCGATGGTGAGGGCCAAAGCGATCTTCTTCGATCTCGGAGAGACCCTAGTAACACAAAACATCGAAGATAACCTAGTCACGATGAAAGCCCTGGAAAAGATCAGCGAGATCATACCTCATCGCAATTCCCCATCCGAACTCTTCACGATCTACAAGCAAGGCTACAACGTAAACGAGGTCTTTCGCACCAAGCATTACGTCGAGATTCCAATCCAGGCATGGATGGTACAGCTCCTCAGGCGAGCACTGGGCCAAGAGCCTGAGGATAGTTTGGTGGAGGAAGCCATTAAGATCGTCGTCTCCGCCCGAGCCGAAAACGCGGTTGTATTCCCGGACTCGAAACCTCTCCTCAAGAAACTTTCGAAACGGAAAATCAAGCTCGGAATAATATCGAATGTGTCGTCTCACGATGTGGCGGTTGAGATCCTTCGCAAAGTTGGACTGCTAGAATATTTCAATATAGTCGTAACATCAGCTTTTGTTGGAATTCGTAAGCCTGACCCTGGAATCTTTCTCTACGCCTTAATGCGATTCAAACTGTCGCCACTGGAAGCAGTAATTGTTGGGGATTCAGAGAGACATGATGTCTGGGGAGGCACGATCACGGGTATGAAGACGGTCCTGGTCTCAAAGAGACCCGTGACCGATAGCCTCGCCGATTATCGTTTTGCGAGTCTCGCTGAGGCATCAGGGACCCTAGCGTCCCTATAGGTAACTGGCGAGGAGCATCCCCGCCACTCCTAGCAGCAGGGAGAACGGGAGGCCAGGAAACATCTCGTACTTCGACAACGCTTTGAACCCGAGAAAAGTTCCGGCCAGTATCCCGATCGCGGCCCCGAAGAACGAGAGAACGCCTCCAAAATATACGAGGGCTGTTGTCGCGACCAGCGAATAGAAGACCATGTCTCCCATACCGATTGTCAGGTCCCCATAGGTGAACACCGCTCCCGGCAGATCACCCTCCTCGATCGTTTTCGCCAGCGCTCCCACTGGGCCACGAAACACTGCGACAACATCATAGATCACGAGCGCTCCAATCAGGACTAATGCAGTCAAGGGCCCGATCGAGTAGCCCAAGAAAATCCCCGTCAGCGCACCGATTAGTGTCACTCCGATCAACTGATACTTTCTCGCCCTCCCGAATATCGTAAGGGCAATCGCCACTGCCGTTCCTAGCGAAACGCCTAGGAGGATAATCGTAGCTAGAGGGTCCGACGGAGAATTGGGAATCAGGAAGAAAATCGAGGACGCGTACCAGAAGGCTACTGCGAAAGATACGATGAGGACAGCGGCCTTGATCAGCGATCGGATGAACTTCATCCTGCCTCTCCGTACCATGAGAAGCATTGCAGTCGCGCTTGCTCCCAGAGCTATTACAAAGATGACGGCGTTGAGGCCTGCCGAGCTCAAAGTGTCGCCTTGGAAGGGTGTTACTTGCGCCTGGGGAACAGTCTGGTTTGAGATCGGATATCCGAGCAAGCCAGTCACAGCTAGGCTGAGAATTACCGGATAGAGGTGGCGTGGGCGAGGCTTGAACGCCCTATGTTCTTCCTCTGCCATGGAGCACTAGATCTCGATAATGTCCCCGGTCTTCGGAGCCTTCGCATCCAATCCCTGTTCCTTGGAGGCCCACTCGGCAAGTTTCTTGCAGTTTCCTTCCGCGCCGTGCACGATGAACACTTTTGTCTTCTTGTCCAGATCGGACAGCGTCAGTTCTAGTTCTCGTCTGCCCCCGTGGGATGAGAAGTCGAACCGCTCGACTCTCGCGTCCACCGGTCGGGCTTTGCCATGGATAACGAACTTCTTCCTCTCCAAGAGGATTCTGCCGGGGCTGCCGGGCACCTGGAAGCTTACCATGAACACCGCGTTCTGCTTCTTCGCAGCCACATTTTCCATATAGAAAACGGAGGCGCCGCCCTTCAACATCCCTGCCGGCGATATTATTACGCCCGCGGTCTTTGCAGCTCTCCGCCGATCATTCCAGCCGTCGACCCAGTGAGCCATCTTGCTGGCCCGCTCGAACACTGACGAGTCCCTCAGGGATGATGGATATTTCAGCAGCATCTCCATTGCGTCGAGAGCCATTCCGTCGACGAATACAGGATGCTCGAAGTGGTAGGCTGAGAGAACTGAGAGAAGTTCTTGAGATCTGCCGACGCCGAAGGCAGGTACGAGGACTGTTCCGCCGCCCTCGACCACTTCCGTCACCTTCTCGACAAACTCTTTTTCCAAACCATCGCGAACCGGGTGGTCTTCAGTAGCGTACGTCCCTTCGATGATAATCGCGTCCAGATCCTTGTAGTTACCGGGATCTGCGCCGTCGACCAACCTAGTTGGTTGACGATTGAAATCCCCAGTATACAGCAACCGTTTCCCTTCAGAATTGATTATCGCCTGAGCGCTACCCGGAATGTGGCCAGCATTGACTAAGGTTAGGGAGGCGTCTCCGACGTCGATCGACTGATGATACTGAAGCTCCCGCGTGTGCTTCAACATCGTCTGGAGGTCCATGAACTCGTATGGCGCGTAGTATCCGCTGAGCTTGAGGAAGTCTTTGATGATCAGACTGGTAAGCGTGAAGGTTGGCTGTACTCCATAGAGCGGGACACCGCCGTGAATGTAGAATATCGGAGCAGACCCTACATGGTCCAGGTGAGCGTGTGTAAGCACAATCGCCTCCACCTCTTTCGGAGGAATGTGCATCGGGAATCCGACGTGATGGTTTACCATTACGCCATAGTCAAGAACGAGGTACTTGCCGCCGACGCTTACTGCGAATGCGGACCTGCCTACTTCCTGGCAGGCGCCTAAGAACCTGATCTTCATCCGTTCACCGTAACAGTATGAAATGGATTATCGCGAGGAAACCTTGTTCACTCTACAACCGGCCGGGTTTGAAAGACTACAATAAAAGCCCTACAACTGAGTCTCCGGAGAGATTTTTAGGCACGATAAACTAAGACGAATCCACCTTACTCAGTTGGTGTCAGAGTGCCAGTTCAGCTCCTAGTAGATTCAAAGAATCTCAAAGGCTCCACGCTGGTCACGGGATTCCACGGCGTCGGACAGACAGGCTACATAGCCACCTCCTACATGATACACGCACTCAAGGCCGAGCGAGTAGGCTTTGTCCAGGTCGCAAACCCTCCGCCCTGGGTCGGGACAGCAGATGGCGGACTGGTTACACCTTTCGAGGTCTACCGAAGAGGCAAGACAGTCCTGGTCAAGCTGGAATTTTCTCCCCATAGATCGGAGGAGGCGGAGTTTGCTAAGGCTCTGGCAAACTGGGCGGTGAAAGGCAAGTTCAAAGACGCGATTTTGATTGGTGGGTTGGATTCATCTTTCAGGAACAACAACGACGAATTCTGCGTCGTTCCAACCGGTGCGTACATAGACCGAGCAAAAGTGTTCAAGGCGCCAATCCTCGAGCCCGGCCTGCTAGTTTACGGGCCTCTTGCAGTGATGTTGAGTGAGTTTGAAATACACGACTTCCCAGCCATCGCAGTTCTTCCATACGCGGAGCCAGCGCGGGCTGACCCTGCAGCCGCCGCGCTAGCGATCCGGAAAATCTCGAAAGCGTACAATTTCAAGGTCAACCTAAAAGAACTATTGAAGGACGCGAAGCTTATCGAGCGAGAATATGATCACAAATCCAGGCTTACGAAATCGCATGAAAGACTGTACGCCTAGCCCGATCGCCGAATGATCGAACCTACGGTACGATCCGGCTTCGACCCCTTCGCCTGGACTCTGATGACCTTGAGCTTCGGAGTCGCTCTGGAGAGTTCCTTTCCAAGTGTCGCGCCGTATTCACCCTCGGAAATAAGGAAAACTTGTTTTGGTGATAATCGCTTGACCCAGGCGGCTACCTGCTCTGCTTTCTGCTCGTACATTCTCGGATCGTGACTGTCAAAACTCTCGGTCTGCGCTAAAGGAAAGGTCTCATCGAGTTCCATCGGCACTGGTCCGAAGGGAATAGTGTAGAAGCTGTGATCGCTTGCCTCACCGAAGTGGGAGATTCCACGAGGCTTGACGGTCGGCGTAAACTGTTCCAGAAACGCGGAATACTGAACAATCTTCGCTAGGAACTTCTCGAAAGCGGGGTTAGCGTAAGCCCGATGCTCGAGTAGCTCCCACAAGTGACCCGTCCTAATCGCTTCTCGTATCTTGCGCAGTTCGGAGAAGCACGCGAGAAGGTTGTGTTTTGATAGGAGTTGCTCTCTCTCAGAGGCGTCGAGACGCCTCATCTCCTCGGGAGTGGTGCTGTCACAGATCCTGCACAAGCAAGAGAATTCCTCGATTTGGGCCAGTTCGTACGTCCCGTCAGAGGTGAGGTACCTGCCTGTCCGAGCGTAGAGCGCATAGGCTGCGGAGTCGAACAGGTCGCAACCGAGTGCGACTATGAACGGGAACATGGCAGGGTGGCCTGCGCCGAACAGATGCAAGGGTCGGGAGTGAGGGAGACCCTTCTTAGCTGCGACAATCATGTCCACTAGAACGTCGAAGCGCTGCGCCTCCATCAGTTCCGTAGGGCTGCCGAGCGCGTAGATCGAGAACGGTCGCTTTCCCATCTCCACGGCGGACCGAGCGACCTCTTTGATGTGAACTCCCCCCTGGACCGGACCCACCCAAAGAATATCCTTCCGTTTGATTCTCTTGAGAGCCTCGTCTGCTCTCCGAACCGTCTCGTCAACAGTCCATCCGGCTCGTCTAGCATCGCTGTGAAAGCCCGTTGGAAAATCAAGAATTACTCCAATGTCAGTATCAATCTTCTCCTGGTAAACAACGATCTCCGAGGGCTTTACCCCCACATGTCCGTACTCAAGAATCTGGTACGCCCCCGAGTCTGTGGCCACCGTCTCTTTGAAACCAAGGGTCCTATGAACATCCTTCGGCAGCCGACCCGGTCTCCCCCTCTTCAAGAGGTAAGCATTGGTCATTATCGCTTTGATGCCGGCCTCGCCATAGAATTTTGGATCTAGAACTGGACGGTTCGGGTCCACGACGGGAAACATATGGGGTGTTTGAAAGCTGCCGCTCTTAGTTGTCAGTATTCCGATTCTTCCGAGAAGATCTTTGCCCTGTACCTGAAAGGACAAAACGGGGTTTAGGCCTTAACGCCTTTTTCCCTCATGAACTCGTCAAAGACTCTCTGAACCCGCTCAGCAGCAGGACCAGCGCCCTCGATAATGCCTTTCTCGTTAACCCTGATCCTATCCATTACAACGATCACCCCAGCCTCATCCATCACCCGGACCATTCTGGGGAAGACTCGTTCAAGTCTCTCACCGAGACTCTGCAGATCAAACGGCTTCTCGAAACTAGATATCTGGACAATAGTGTCGCCGTTCAGGAAGACCTTGTGAATATCTCCCGCGTCCGACTTCGCGTTGGTGAGGCAGACGCTAAGGGTTTCAGTGTCAACGCCGGTCAGAGTGCCGATGAAAGTCTTGCCCTGCGCCGTCAAGACGCTGACGTGCTTTTGGAGAAGATTAGAGAGCTCCTCCATGAATTTCCGGCCAGCAGTTGAAGACAGTGAAACAGGCACCCTTGAAGCGTGCGGACCCGGAGACCGCTATATCACCTTTGGTTCAGACGCAGCGGTTCTCGGCATCTTGAAGTCTGCTAAGATAGCTCTCGCCTCTCTCGCGTCTTTAGCAGACGCGAGGATAGGCAGATCGAGAATCTCAAACCGTCGTGAGCATTGAGAACAAGTCTTGCTCTTGTTCCTAGAATCGGCAATCTGATGCGTGTGGCAACGTGGGCATTTGATAATCCAGAACCTCTTTTTGTCAGTCATAGCGTTCTCTCCAGTTCCAACGGAACGTAGCGAGCAAGCCAGTTTACTACCCCTGACCTGCCAGTTCTCCCCCTTGACAAAACTCGTAATGCTTCCCTGTAGACTGCCAAGGCCGACTTTCGAGTAGTGTCAATCTCATACACTTTTCGGGGTCCGAGAAGCAAACGCGACTCTTGAAGGCACACGTCTAATATCTCTGCCTCCGTATTTTCCCACGCCTTCCGTTTCGTCCACCCTCTCACTCGCAAGCGCTTATACAGGACGACCGGGTCCAGTCGAAGGACCAAGGCCAATTTCACTCTGCCTTCGGGAAGAAATCTTCCAAGCAAATGAGTAGGCAAAACTATTCCCTCTGATGATCGCGACAACTCCTCCAGTCTCCTTCGAAGCTTTCCTTCATCAACAACGTAGGTTTTCCTAGTTCTATCAAAGCGAGTGTAGAGCTTTTCCTTCCGTACTAAGCGGTTAGGTTCAATTAGTTTGATCTCTGAATTCCGGGAGAGGTTCTTGGCCAGTGTGGTCTTTCCGACCCCAGGTGTGCCGGTAACGAGTATGATATTGGCCAAGTTTGTAATCTAGTGCTCCGGCCGGGACATCCAGGCCCTTTAGAGCCTTTTGAACCCGGGTCGCCGGATCGAGAGTCCGGCATACTCTCGGCCAAAATTGTGGACCGGGCTATACTACCGGAGCAAAGGCTCCCGGAAATGAGTTTCAGTTAAGGATTGTCGTTTTATCGAACCTTATCGCAGCCCTGACCTTTGGGAACGCTTACCAAAAATCAGCCTAGATGGCGACGCAATAGAAGAACTACAATGAAGAGCAAGAACACGAACATTATCGTCGCCCCTAGTGCAATCTTCTTCCGGTTTGTCAGCGGCTTTCCGGTCGGTGGGGGACGAGGAGGGGCGTAAGCAGGAGGAATGGAGTTGAAGGTAACATATCTCACTTTCTCCTGCCATAGTCTCTTGCGGGCCAAACCAGCTAAAGACAAGTCGAAAGAAGGTAGGCTCGTCATAAATATAATGGTAGGCTCCAGGTGCCCCCAAAGAATTTTCTGATGAATCTAGATATGCTAAGATTAGTCTTTGGACGAATGAAGAACTGGACTCCGAGCCTCGCAACTGCCTTCCTAGCCTTTACAATCCTACTGTCGGTCTTTCTTGTCCTGTCCGTTCAAGCCTTAGATCAATCCGACATTCAGAGCCAGAGCATACTGTCTGCCCTGAACTATCTTGCCGGAAACTACAACGCCAGCATGGGGCTAATCCACGAATCCCCAGACTCCGCGAACCTCTCTAACACATATTGGCTCTACTCGGACAACTTCCTAGCGAACTTAGCCTTTCAGAGAACCGGAGCCAGCAACGCGAGTCTGGCTTCACTTGCCGAAAACGTCACGCGCTCCGCTGCTCGCTATTTTCAAGGGCAGCCCAATCCCGTAAACCAATATCAAGTTTTCACCAATACTTCTCGCTTCCCGTTCAACGCTTCGAAGGACTTCATATTCAGAACCTATGGTGTTGCCGTCGTGAAGTCCACGGTCAATAATCAGAGCGGAATGCTTGACCCCAAAAAATACGCCGACATAGCTTTTCTCGAAGCGATATGGTACCACAACGTCCGACAGGACCCTTACGCTCTTTCGGTCTTTCACGACGGATTCGCCTTATGGAACGGAACGGGTTTCAAGGATGACGCCTTCACGTCTACCTTCGCCACATACAAGATCGCTCTGTATCTTTACGCAGCCAAACTCCTAGGGCAGGCTCCAGACTCGTCGATAGTGGACGGACTCCTTGCCCTTCAGTTGCACAGAGGAGTCGACTCTGGTGGATTCGTCACCGAGTACTCGGGAAGATTCGGCCCTGTAGGAGGGTCTAACACGGAGACAACTAGCCTAGCGATTCTTGCTCTGTCTCAACAAGGCTTCATACCCTCGAACATAGTCAGCCTAGCATTTCAGTTGATAATCATCGGCGTGCTAGTCGCATTCGCGGCTTTGATAGCCGCTACAGTCGTCAGACGTTCCGTAAAGCAAGATGTTTGAATCAGTACGCATACTTACGCATGGAATCTGTTTGTGTGCCTAAACTAGAGGCTAAGATTCTTTCTCTGTCTTCAGAGAGCTACTCTGGAGGAGGACCACCTTTCGGTGGAGGAGGCGGCTTAGCAGCAGCGATGACATCGTCGATTCTCAGGATCATGGACGCGACTTCTACAGCTGAACCAATTGCGTGTTCCTTGACCTTGACAGGCTCCAGCACTCCTTCTTTCCACATGTCCGAGACCTCGCCAGTGTGAACGTTGATTCCGCTCCACAGGCCCTTGTTTTCGTGGGCCGCTCGTAGTGCTACTAGAATGTCGATTTGTTCGAGACCCGCGTTGTCCGATAGGGTTCGCGGAATAGACTCCAGCGAATCGGCAAACGCTTCAATGGCGAGCTGTTCTCTTCCGCCTATCTTCGGCGCTAGGTCGCGGATTCTTTTCGCCAACTCGATCTCAATTGCACCTCCACCAGCAACTATCTTGTTTTTCTTCACGACGTCAATGATCACTGAGAGGGCGTCTTTGAGGGCTCTTTCCGCTTCGTCAACAAGCCTTTCCAAGCCCGCTCTAATCAGGATGCTAACAGACTTAGGATCCTTCGCGTCTTCGATGAAGACCATCTTATCGTCGCCTACCTTTCGCTCTTCAACAAGACCCGCGAATCCGAGGTCCGCGCTGCGGATGTCCTCTAGGTTGGTAATTATTCGAGCGCCCGTTGCTCTTGACAGCTTTTCGATGTCCGACTTCTTGATACGTCTAGCGGCCAATATTCCATTCTTGGCCATGAATGACTGAGCTACTTCGTCGATCCCCTTCTGGCAGAGGACAACATTGGCACCGGACTTTTTGATCTTCTCGACCATGTCCTTCATCAGCTTTGTCTCCTCGTCGAGGAAGGACTGCATCTGTTGCGGGTTGCTGATCTTGATCTCAGCACTAAACTCGGTCTTCTCAATCTCCAGCGGCGTATCCAAGAGCGCGATCTTCGCTTTCTCAATCCTCTTCGGCATGCCAGGATGGACGACTTCCTTGTCCACGATTACGCCTTTGATCAGCTCGGTGTCTAGGAGGCTCTTGCCTTCCTTTTTCACCAGCTGAATATTCTCGATGTCGGCAGAGAAAGCATCGCCTCTTTTCTCAATGACATGGTTAACCGCGTCGACAGCGATACTCGCAAAGTGTTCTGTCGCTCCTCCAAGGGACTTCCCGCGCATCGCGGTCACAGCGATCTTCCGAAGAGTCTCAGTGTCTTTCAGATCTACTGGTTTCCCGAGCTCGTTCAGAATCTCACGCGCCTTCTCAGCGGCCTTTTTGAAACCGGCGTTAATCACAGTCGGGTGCAAACCCTTGTCCAGCAAGAGCTCGGCCCGTTTTAGAAGTTCGCCGGCGAGAACGACGACCGATGTAGTTCCATCACCTACTTCATCGTCTTGGGTCTTTGCTATCTCAACAAGCATCTTCGCAGCTGGGTGTTGAACATCTAACTCGTCAAGTACAGTGGCTCCATCGCTTGTCACGGTGACATCGCCGAGGCTGTCGACAAGCATCTTGTCCATACCCCGAGGTCCGAGGGTTGTCTTGACAACTTCAGAGACGATCCTAGCAGCACTAATATTGCTCCTCTGGGCGTCCTTCCCACGGTTACGGTTAGAGCCTTCTTTTAGAATCAGGACCTGTTGGTTAGCGAGATACGACATTTACTCTTAGCACTCGGAAAGAGGGACCGGCGGAGCTGCGAATAAAAACCTTATCTCAAGTGTAGGCGAGTTTTCGGGCTATTCCTTCTGTATGCGCTTGACAGCGAGACGGATATCCTCTGATCTCACCGTTTTTCGCCCTGCGTGCGTTGCCAGTTCCAGAGCTTCCTTCCCCACCCGGATGGCAAACTCTTCAACCACCTTTCTCAGTTCCTCCGCTGCATCATCCCCTATTCGCCCGGCACCGCCTCGTTTTATGAGCCGATGAACCGCAGCGGTTGATATCTCGCTCTCTCCCAAGGATGGGACCGATTTCGGTTCCCAAACCAGACTATAAAAGAGTTAGTCGAGTGCACCGGCGTTTTCCGCGCCAATATTTAAAAGTCCAGCAAAGGGTCCGCGGTCCTCTCGGATGTGCTAGCGTGGGAAAAGTTCGGATAGCCGCGGTAAAGAAAGTGTCGAGAGAACTCGTCGCCCGGTATCCGGACAAGTTCAGCAAGAATTATGAAGAAAACAAGGTGGCCCTAGCCGTACTTGTCGATGCAAGAACTAAACGACTCAGAAACAGGATCGTTGGCTACGTTACCCGGCTAAAGATAGTTGAAGCCAAACGCGCCGCAGCACCCGGCGAAATTGGACCCGAAGGACCAGACGACCAAGCATAGCACAGCTGGCCACGTCAGCCTCTTGGAAGCCCACTCTTCCCAAGGCTATTCGATCGCCGGCGGCAAAATACCCATTCTTATCACGCTCAGGAGAACATCAGATCTCAAGCCGCACGAAGAGACCGTTGCGGAAGACCTGAATAGGCTTGTTAACGCTCTGAGAGACACCCCGGTTTTGCGACACCCAATCATTGCAGACAGGAGAACGGGGATCGTTCTAGACGGGACGCACCGATTGGCCGCAATCAAACAGTTGAAGTGCAACTTCATCCCCTCGGCCCTCGTGGACTACGACGACGCGCAAATCACAATAGAAAGATGGTTTAGGCTATTTTCAGGATCAAACGTTCGGAATCTTGAGAACCACCTTAGACAACTGAAACCCAGGGAAGTTAGTCATGACGAATGCGAGGACGGACTTTCAAAGAGGCGATGGTACGCGACGGTCGAGAAAACCATGTCCTGCCTGGCCTTCCCGGTCCGCAGACCTAGTCCTTACGAGATGGTCCGAGACTCTCACGACATAGAAATGGCGGCTCGACAGCAGGGCGTTAGCATCGCCTATCAAGACAACAAAGACACGGGACCTCAAGATACGGCCAGCCTTGTCATGTCAACGATCAAGATAGAGAAAAAAGAGGTCGTGGAGACAGTTAAAAAGGGAAAATTGTTCCCCCCGAAATCTACCCGCCACCTAGTTCCCTCAAGGCCACTGGGAGGAGGCGTCCCAATCGATTGGCTACAAGATTCTGATTTTTCCAAGGCACAATCCCGATATCAGGATTATATGCAATCTAGGAAGGTCAAACGGCTGCCCGAGGGATCGCGGGTCGGTAGCAGGCGTTACTTAGAAGAAGTCTTCCTGTTTGAATGAAACAATAACTGCCTCCGCGGAGGCCGTGCCAGTGAAGCTCATCGGAGTTCTCGGCTCGGCGGCCGGAAACAGGGAGATCATACTGCCAGCCCCGAATATCTTTACAGTCCAAGAACTAATCTCCGCGTTATTGAAGACAGTTGGCAGCAACTTTTTCAGAGAACTCTTGGTCGATGCTGGGACAGAGGACCCAAGACCTAATGTGATCATTCTCCTGAATGATCAGGACTGCAACATTTTCGATGGTCTAAATACCCAGATCGAACCCGGGACGAAGGTTACGATTATCCCGGTAGCGCACGGCGGCTAGACTTCGACTATCTCGCATTTTAGCCGCTTGATGACATCGTCAGCCCGTTCCACTTTCACTTTGTAGGTGTAGAGCTGTCGCGGGGTCCGGAGCTTCAACTTTACCAAGTCCTTCGCGCGCTTTACCCGGCATTCCAGCGCGCCCTCTGACAGACTAACGAATTGATCTGTGCTTGTGATTTCCGACGGCATCTCATACCCTGACTGAACGGGTTAGACTCTCTCTATAAACGGTTCGCCTCCGTAGGCTCAGATAGAATCCGGTCGGCCCATGCGTCGACCCCCTTTTCGCAAACATTCTTTTTCATATGACCCCCCGGGGGTGATCGATTTTCCCGCGCCCCGCCCTTCACGAAACCCTAAACTAGGCAACTCGAGGAAGAAATCCATGAGCTATAATACAACAT
>VBBD01000029.1 GCA_005882895.1 Candidatus Bathyarchaeota archaeon
ATTCTACCGAGTCCTGACCGTCGGTTCCTAGATCGCCCAATGGACGAGGCCATCACGTTTGGTTTCGGGATGATTGGCTAGTGCAGCGCAAGATTCTGGCCGAATACTCGCTTCTCATCGCCTGGGCCACCATCTCCATCCTAGTAGTCCTACTGTTTCGCCAACCCACCTACACAGTAGCCTTCTTCACCTTCGGCGCAGTCATCGCCGCCTCTCTCCTCATCGCATGGGCGGCAGAGGCTTCCGAGTTCTCAATAAGCAAAGGACTAGCCCTAGCAATCGTCGCAATCGTCCAAACTATTCCAGAGTATTTCGTCGAGGGGACCATCGCATGGAAAGCAGGCAAAGACCCCTTGAATTGCACCATCGATTGCTGGATTCCAAACGTGATTGCGAACTTCACAGGAGCCAACAGGCTGCTAACTGGACTCGGATGGCCTCTGATAATGTTCACAGTCATGGTTCAGAAAAGACGGAACGGACGAGCGGGTCCTACCAGCATAGCCCTGCGGAAAGAGCAAAGCGTCGAGATCGTATTCATGCTAGGTTCGTCGCTATACTACCTATTCGTCATCTTACGCGGCGAATTGTCCCTTCTCGATTCGTTGATTCTTGGCGTTACTTTTGTCGGATACATGTGGCTCCTGTTCCGACTGCCAACTGAGAAGGATGGGCAGGAGGAAGTTCTCGAAGGGCCACCCCGCGCGCTAATGGAGGTGAAGTCGGTTGCACGTAGACTTACAGCCATAGTCGGGCTATTCGTCTTTGCAGCGCTGACCTTCGTCTTCGTCACTGACGCCTTTGTCGAATCCATCAGAAGCATCGCCGTTTCCTTCCTCGTCCCCTTTCTTGGCTCTGGGGCCGTGTTCTTCTCCATCCAGTGGATAGCACCCGTGCTTTCAGAATTTCCGGAGAAAGTCTCGGCCTTCAACTGGGCGCGGACAATCCGATTAGCTCCCACCGCTCTTCTCAACTTCATGTCTTCATCCGTTAACGAGTTGACTGCTCTGGTGGCACTGATACCAATAGTATTCGTGATTAGCTCAGGCAGCGTGACGGGAACAATTCCAACCAGTCAGCATGATGTCGAGATCTTCTTGACGATGGCTCAATCGCTCTACGCTTGCGCCGCGCTCATCGATCTTGAGTACAATGTCTCGAATGCAACCATCCTCTTCGTCTTGTGGGTAATTTCAACGGCGTTCGTTGAGATCAGATTGGTCGTGGGAATCGTGTTCCTGATCCTTGCGGTTGCGGAGGTCATTGTGCAGCGAAAGAAGATTGTTGTCTTCTCAGCTTTCCGTGACACAATGAGAGACAAGATCCTTCGAAGATCCGGCGCCATGTGAGACGATAGCTGCGCCTCAACTGGCGATTGCGTGAGGGCTGGGGGGTGTAACGTTAGCGTGTTAGACGATACTTTTGTGTGTCGGCTTTCTGTCGTTCCCGATCTTTCTCTGCGGCCTGTTCGGCCAATTGCCTCTCGACCCTCCGTTCTTTCTCCACGGGAATAAGCTCGTTCATCTTGTCAACCAAACGCTCCGCCTCCAGTGGCTCCAGCGGAATGTGAATGTCTCTGCGATGTGGAATCCTGATGTTCACTTTTCCTGAAGGTTCGACGGTCACCTTTTCGATTTCCCACAGATGCACGTCTAATGGGATGATGGTTTGAAACACCCAGCCTATTGTATCTCGCAACGCAGGCTGGGCTTCGGCCAGCTTCTCAATCTCTGCGCGCGCTCCTTCCTTCAGATCAACCTTTAGCAAGTCAGAGTGAAGCTTGACCTGGAAGTGAGGCTTGTCGAGCATGAAAACGGCAGGCTTATCTGGCAAATCCGAACTCTCGACCTAGCCTGGACTCGGTTCGTATTTATTGTTATACGCAAACGGCGGGCGCAGGCCCTAGATACTGCCGATAATCGGTTTCACAATGAGCAGCATAACTGCTAGGATTGAACAGAATAATCCTGCGATGAATGAAAGCGCGCTAGAGGTCCAAAGTTTCTTCCTTGTCGGATAAATCGTGTAAGAGAACACGGAGAACGCGGACAAGAGGAAGCCCATTGCCCCTGCCAGAAGCGTGTAGTTCAGCGTTATTCCCGGAGAGCTTGAAAACTGTAATACGGCGAGGTCGAGGCCCGCTAGTGTAGCAGGATATGAAGCGTTAACTATGGGTTTAATGAATTTCTCCTCAAACTCCTCCATCGTACTGACCAGATGTCTTGGATTTACGATGGCGTCAGGGCTTTAGAGTTTGTGAATGCAACACCTTGCGGAGGAAGTTTGGTGGACCGGGCGGGATTTGAACCCGCGGCCTTTCGGTCACTCTAGATCGACTGTGATCTATGCGAACCGAACGTTCTTCAGCCCAAGACCTGGTCGGTCTTGGTATACCAGGCTGAACTACCGGCCCAGTAGAATCGCGCGGCGTCCTATCAAAGTCTTAAGACTTTGGAGAAACAGGAGAGGATGGAAGGCTTGGAAAAATCTTAATACGCGTCTTTGTCTCGGTCGCTCAATTCGTTGGGCCGGTAGCTCAGCACGGTTAACTGAGAGCGCGAGCAAAGCTCTTACAGGCCGAGGAGCACACGGCTGATAACCGTGGGGTCGAGAACCAGCACGGGAACCGGTCGACAGAGTTCAAATCTCTCCCGGCCCACCAAAGACCAGGCGAGCTACGGATTGTCGCCGAGTTCTCCGAACGCGAACTCCAAACTCTGATCGGGGCTGGTGTCAAAGTCTGGAACTCTCTTCAATAGTCCTGGAACCGTTCTCAGGTTGAAGTCCTCGGCCTGTATGCTTCTTTTCAGATCCTTTGGCGCCAGTGGGAACGAGACTGGAGCACCGGGTTCAGGTCTCAGAGAAAACGGGGCCGCAATAGTCTTCTGTAAGCCATTCTGGAAATAGTCAATGTAGACCTTCCCAGCTCGCTGAGCCTTGTTTCGGGAGGTTGAAACCATCTTTGGAGCCAGCCGCTCCAGCAGAACTCCTAGGAGCAAGACGAACCGTCGGATGATGTCGATCGAGTACCGGGGAATTATCGGGATCAGGAAATGAGTACCGTCCGCGCCCGAGGTCTTGATCATGTGCCGCAGCTTCATCTGGTTTAGTGCGGCGTGAACGGCCTCCGCAATTTCCAGCGAATCCTCGAATCCCGCAGGTGGGTGGGGGTCCAAGTCCACCAATACCATGTCATGGGACTCGACGTTTGGTGCGGATGCTAGAAACTGGTTGATCTCGATACAAGCCATGTTTGCCAGCCAAACTAAAGTCGCCTGATCATCGCAGACGACATGTCTGGCAGTCTTGTTCAGGCTCTCCGATCTTACCGGTGCCGTTCTGACCCAGTCGGGATGGTGCGGCCAGTCTTTCTGGACGAAGGACTTTCCTGGGACACCGTGAGGATATCTGTTCAGCATTAGTGGCCGGTTTCGGACGAGCGGGATCATCTTGGGCGCCACAGAGAGATAGTACTGAATAATATCGGACTTGGTGATTCCTTCTTTTTTCCACATCAACTTGTCTAGGTTGGAGAGCACGAGCATTCTTCCACCAACCTCGACCATCTCTTCGATCTTGTTCAACGTCCTTCACTCTTGTGCTGCGAGCTTGTTTCGATACCTTAATTGTCTCCGAGTAACCCTATTATTCGACGAGTTCGAAAAAGGGCTTGTTCTAAAAAGACCGGGATGAGACTTTGCCACCCAGAGCGATATGGAAGGGAGCGATCAGCTTTGGACTGGTAAGCATACCTGTCAAGACGTACGGAGCAATTTCCGAGCATAAGACTGGGCTTCGCCTCTTGTGTCCTCGAGACAAGAGTCCTCTCAACTTCAAGCGTATATGTCCGAAGGATGGCAAGGAGGTCCCGTGGCAAGACGTTGTCCGTGGGTTTGAGATTCAAAAGGGAAAGTATGTTGCTATCACTCAAAAGGAGCTTGAGAAACTAGAGATTCGATCTGGACGACTTGTGGAGATCTTCCAGTTCGTAGATGCGGACAAATTGGATCCTATCTATTTTGATTCGAGCTACTACCTCGTCCCCGATGAGAATGGCGAGAAACCATACTTCTTGATGCTGGAGGCTCTAGAGCAAGAGGGGAAGGTCGCTGTGGGTCGGGTGGTTATGCATGAGAAAGAGCACCTAGTGGCGTTGAGACCGTACGAGGGGGCTATTCTGATGGAGACTCTTCACTATGCGGATGAAATTCGCAGTCCGAAAGATCTTCCGGAGCTGAAGAAGGCGCCGGAGGTGGAGAAGGAGGAATTGGAGCTCGCGGGTCAGCTGATCAAGATAATGAAGAAGCCCTTCGCCTTCAAAGAGTACAGGGATACGTATCAGGAGTCTTTGATGAAGCTTGTTGAGGCCAAGCTGAAGGGTCAGGAAGAAGTTGTCGAGCTGCGTGTCCCAGAGATCAAGCCAACAAAGAACCTCATGGAGGCTCTCCGGGCCAGCATCAAGACTCACGAGAGGCGTTGACGCTCTTTGACGAGCGTCCGATACGCCCGATGCTCGCCAAAACCGGTAACCCGTTCGACAACAAGGACTACCTTTTCGAGCCGAAGTGGGATGGGCTCAGAGCCATCCTGTTCTTTCAAGAAGGAAGAGTAGAAATCCAGAACAGAAATCTGAGAGACGCAACTCGATCCTATCCGGAACTCCAAAGGATCTCGGATCGCATCAGAGCAAAGGCTGCGATCCTAGACGGAGAGGTCGTTGTCCTGAGAGAAGATGGCGTACCTGACTTTGGAGGTCTTCAGGCTCGATTCGGGGTTGATGACGCAAAACGGGTGGCTGTTCTTGGAAAGACGACGCCTGTTACGTATGTTGCTTTTGACCTGCTTTACATGGATGGCCAAGATCTGGTCACTCGTCCACTCGTTGAGAGAAAGAAACGCCTCAAGTCGATCGTAAGGGAGGGTCCGTTTCTTCTTTATGGAGATCACATCGAAGCCGAAGGAACCCGTTTCTTCAAAGAAGCCACGAGTCGTGGTTTCGAGGGAGTAATCGCTAAGGAAAGCCATTCGCAGTACGTTCCAGGTCTCCGCACCGACTATTGGATCAAGATAAAACAGGTCAAAACGACAGACTGTGTAATCGTTGGCTTCAGCGAAGGTGAAGGTGCGCGCGTGCCGACCTTCGGGTCGCTAATTCTTGCTGCATATGACGACGATGGAAAGCTACAACACATAGGGAACGTGGGAGGAGGATTCTCCAACAAGACGCTGGATGATCTCAGGAGAAGACTCTCGAAGATCGAGAAGAAAACTCCAACAGTCGAAGGTTCAGTTGACTCGCCCACTCCTGTAACTTGGGTCAAGCCAAAACTCGTTGTCGAAGTGGCGTATATGGCCCTGACAAATGACGGGAGGCTTAGATTTCCGAGGTTCAAACGACTTAGAACCGATAAAGATCCGACGGACTGCCGGCTTCCTAAATAGCCGGATTCCAATTTGGAAGGAAGAAGATCCGACAGCCCTCTCTTGGGCTCGCAAGGCCTTACATTGACGACTCATGCGATGCGAAATGCTTCCACGATACGCCACTCTTTTGAGGGGACTAATTCATGTCTGGCACGGATAATGTCCGAGAAAGGCTGATCAGGGCACGATGCTGGCTTGGATAATAAGGCAGACCCTGCTTTTTTTGTGGGCGAGTTCCGAGCAATTCTCGGCAAATGATCTGGTGGCATCCCGGATTCGTAATCGGACAGGTTTCATTAGGTCATACCTAGGGCATCTCCAGATCACACATTGAAATCTAGAGGAATCTTGACCAGACCCCCGGTTTTGTGTTCTTGCTACCCCGGAATAGCCCCGCAAAAAGGCGGACTAGACCAAAAAGGATCATGAGGCCACCGACGTATTCCCAGAAAATTGACGCTGATTTGGCGAAGAAACCTACTTTGGCAACCAATACAACCAGCCCGGAGACAATCCAAACCAAGGCGGGAACTGTCGCGTTGAAACTCAAAGGTTGCATTCGGGCCCCTCAACCCAATTCTGAAGTACGAACTGATAGCTCTATCGATTGGCCGGCGTCTCGGGAATCGTGCGACATGGATGCACCCATGTTCTGGATTGAACATTTGTACGAAGACATATAATCCGCTGGTCGGCTTCGCCTTCCGGTCCCTGATGTTGACTGAGGTTCGCACAGTTCGAATGCCTTCTTGCAACTGGTGCGGACGCATGATACTGCCCCGCGAGGGCGCGGTAAAGTTCCCCTGCCCACAATGTGGCGATACAACCATCTGGCGCTGCGAAAAATGCCGCGGCTTCGGCCGCCCCTACAAATGCCAGAAATGCGGCTTCTCAGGACCCTAGCAGGCAGTCAGATTGGCAAGGGTAATGGTTTCTCTCAAGATATTCCCCTCAGACATAGTCGCAGACATGAACGGGCTCAAGGAGACGATCAAGGAGTCTCTAGAAGGCAAGGCCACCATCTACAAATTCGATGAAGAACCAGTCGCCTTCGGGCTCATCGCTCTTATCGTCCACATTCTAATCCCAGAAGAAGCCTCGGGGACCATGGACGAAGTCGAACGACGGCTAAAGTCGATAGACGGAATAAGCGAAGTCGAAGTCCTCGTCTCCCGCAGAATCGCTTAACTTAACAACTGGTAATTAAGTAACATTAATTTTAAATAGCAACGAATCCATTTTTTCGGTCGTTATGAGCATCAGATTCACGCTTCACGAGGGAGGCAGGGTCCTGCTGGACTTGCCTCTATCGGGAAGGGAATGGCAGCCAGAGGTCCGCGAGATCGTCATGAAGGAACTCAAAGACTCGGAGGCGGACTTGGACTCGCTGAGCGAGATTTGCGACTTCTTCTCCAACAAGAAACGACTCCAAATGGTCAACCATATGATTCGGGACTGCGAGAACTCCGCATCCTTTACAGATCTCCTGAAGGTGGCTGTGAATCCTAAGTACGTATCCGACCTCGTGAACAGGGCTCCAAAACGGGAGCTAGTTGTCAAGGACAAGAACGGCTACAGCGTTTCGCCCATTGGAGTGGGTAGCTTCCTATTGCTATCGATCGCAATCAAGAAATTGCTCAGAAACGGAGATTCCATTAATAGTGATGATAAGTCTTTTGAGGAGGAGTGAGATTTTGGATCTCAAGGTTAGGAGCGGCTCGTGCGGCACTGAACGCTCGTCTTCTCCTCAACCGAGCGCGTCTATCGAATTCAGGGAGTTCAAATGACAATGGTACCTAAGGAAGCACAGCTAAGGGTAGCTGACGCTAAGCAGCGAGACGTCGGGCACGGAAAAGTAAGAATCGACAACGAAACCATGCAGAAGCTCGCAATAACCGCCGGCGACTTCATCGATGTTCACGGAAAACGAACTACCGTTGCGATCGCTTGGCCCGCATATGCGGAAGACCAGGGCCAGGAAATCGTCCGGATGGACGGATTACTCCGGAGAAACGCCGGAGTCGCATTAAACGAGTATGTCACGATCAAAAAGGCCGAAGTGAAGGACTCACAGACCATCGTCTTCGCCCCTACTGACGTTCGATTGAGCGTTGACGAGGAGTTCGTAGGCTTTGTGAAGAGACGGTTCATGGACATGCCTTTTGTCGAGGGCGACATGACGCTTCTCAGCATCTTCGGCAGTGCTGTCCCCTTGATAGCCACAAGAACACGGCCGCATGGCCCGGTGAAGATCACGGAGTCGACCGTAGTTCAGGTGATGAGTGAGCCCACACCGGAGAAGAAAGGAATACCAATTGTCACGTACGAGGACATTGGTGGGCTGCATAGTGAGATCCAGAGAATCCGAGAAATGGTCGAGCTCCCACTGCGTCATCCCGAACTCTTCCAGCGACTCGGAATCGAACCGCCAAAGGGCGTCTTTCTATACGGACCACCGGGCTGCGGGAAGACTCTGTTGGCAAAGGCCGTGGCCAACGAGTCGGACGCGAACTTCTACGTCATATCTGGGCCCGAGATTATGTCAAAGTTCTACGGTGAGTCAGAGGCTCGCCTGCGAGAGATATTCCAGAAAGCCCAGGAAACTGCTCCTAGTATAATATTCATCGACGAAATGGACGCCATCGCTCCTAAGAGAGAGGAAGTAACTGGAGAGGTCGAACGACGGGTTGTCGCCCAACTCCTCTCACTGATGGACGGAATGGGCGCTCGAGGGAACATTATCGTCATTGGAGCCACCAACAGGCCCAACGCTATTGATCCAGCTCTCAGGCGACCAGGCCGGTTTGACCGGGAGATTGAGATCGGAGTGCCGGACAAAATGGGACGGTACGAGGTTCTACAGATTCACACCCGAACGATGCCCCTCGCGTCTGACGTTGGCCTCCCGCGTTTGTCTGACATTTGTCACGGCTACACTGGAGCTGACATTTCCGCTCTCTGCCGCGAAGCTGCAATGAAGGCGCTTCGACGCTATCTTCCGGAGATAAACCTCGAAGAAGAACGGGTGCCGAGTGGTATTCTGGAGAAGATGGAGGTCAACTTGGAGGATTTCATGAACGCTTACCGAGAGATCACGCCAACCGCAATGCGGGAGGTCTACATTGAGGTCCCGACAGTTCACTGGAGTGATGTCGGAGGGCTGACGGAGGTGAAGCAGCAGTTGCAGGAGGCTGTCGAATGGCCGTTGAAGAAGCCTGAAGTATTCAAGAGAGTTGGGATTCGCGCTCCAAAGGGGATTTTGCTCTTCGGACCCCCCGGTTGTGGGAAGACCATGCTGGCGCGATCAGTGGCTACTGAGAGCGAGGCGAACTTCATCTCGATCAAGGGCCCTGAGCTCTTCAGCAAGTGGGTTGGGGAATCGGAGAAGGCGATACGGGAGGTCTTCCGGAAAGGGAGAACGGCTGCTCCAAGCATCATCTTCTTCGATGAACTAGACTCTGTAGTTCCGAGACGTGGAACCGGCTTTGGCGATAGTGGAGTCTCAGAGCGAGTGATAAGCCAACTGCTCACCGAACTTGACGGAATAGAATCGTTGGAAAACGTAGTAGTAATCGGCGCGACCAACAGGCCTGACATCATTGATCCGGCCATTCTGCGCCCAGGCAGGTTCGACAGGCTGATCTTCGTGCCAGCGCCCGACCACGCGACAAGGATGCAGATTCTCAAGATCCACTGTACGAACATGCCTTTGTCCCAAGATGTGGACCTTGACCATGTGGCATCCCAGACGGGAGGCTACTCTGGCGCTGATCTCGAGGCGGTTGTTCGCGAGGCTGGCCTCGTGTCTCTTCGTCGCGATATTGAATCCAAGAATGTCACGCGGGAGGATTTCAGGGATGCGCTGGAGAGGATCAAGCCCTCGGTTACTCCCGATATGGAGAACTGGTATCAGGGTTTCGGGAAGCGGTTCAAGAAGGAAAGAGCTCCTGTCCCGATTACCTAGATTGATCGGAGGACAGGGACGGCCTGGCGAAATGTACACTTGAACAATATCTGGAGCCCGAGGCCAATGTCCCTCGCAATTGTGGAAATCGTTGAGAAGAAAGGGCCCTTAACCGATATCGATCTGCACAAGGAACTGAAGGCGAGTTTTGGAGAGGTGAGCTTTCGGGAGCTGAATCGGAATCTGATGAATCTAGAGATAGGTGGAGTACTGCGTGTCACTAGGTTGATGAGAGGCAAGCGTCAGGTGGAGCTTGCCGGTAAGTTCTAGTGAGAAGTATATATCCCGCTTGAATCCGGTTAGGTTGAAGATGACAGAAATGGCAGATTATCCAGCTGAACCAGTCAAAGTGGAGGACTCGACCTTCGACGAATTCGTCCAGAAATATTCTCTGACGGTGATCGATTGCTGGGCGCCCTGGTGTGGTCCCTGTCGGATTGTCGGTCCGATCGTTGATGCGTTGGCGAAGGAATATTCGGGAAAGGTCGTGTTTGGAAAGCTGAACACGGACGAGAATCCCGCAGTGTCGGGCCGCTTCGGAATAATGGCGATTCCGACGATGCTCGTTGTCAAGCAGGGGAAGCTTGTCGACCAGATCGTGGGGGCTGTTCCGAAGGCGAAGATCGAGACCGTTCTGAAAAAATACATGTAAGTGACCCTCTGGGCCTCTCATACTGATCGTCTAGCTTGGTATAGATATCGCTTACACGTGAACTCAACTCTATATTCTAGCGCGTAACTCTATGCTGTATAGAGGAACCTCGGCTTGTCTCAGATGATGGAGGCTCGTAAGGTCCAGAAAGTCGGCTACTCCACTCTTATCGTATCGCTGCCTAAGGACTGGGTTGAACAGGTTAGTCTCAAACAGGGCGACATTGTTACTTTCAGACGAGAGCCTGATGGTGGAATAACTGTCTATCCGGGCCTAACCAGAGAACGTGAGAACTTCCGCTATGTCATTGACGCGGATATTTGTGATGCTCCAAACCTTCTTACTAGGATTATTACCGCGAACTATTTGACGGGACACGATACTATTCAGATTGTTGCGAAGAAGGAGCTTTCGCAGCGGCACCTGGAGGAGGTTAGGGCGGTTAGTAGGCGGTTGACGGGTTTGGGGATTGTGGAGCAGAGCTTGAAATCGGTTACATTGCAGAGCTTTGTTGATCCGACCAAGTTTCCGATTTATGGGTTGATGCGGCGTTTGCAGATTATTCTGAGTTCGATGCTGGAGACTGGGGTGAAGGCGGTGGTGGAGGGTCGTCCGAATCTTGCGGAGGAGGTGTTGCATATGGAGGAGGAGGCGGATCGTATCTACTGGATGATCATACGGCAGCTGTTGCTTGCTGTGTTGGATCGTCGGGTGGCGAAGGAAGTTGGGATTGATGGGCCGATGCACGTGGTGGGTAACAGGGTTATTGCGAAGAGTCTGGAGCAGATGGGAGATCTTGCCTCGCACATCGCGCAGGAGGCGTTGCGGTTGAAGGGGGATGCGAAGGGTGTGGATGCGAAGCTTACGAAGGGGATACTGGACTTTAGCGATAGGGTTCGGTTGTTGATCGAGGACTCGTTCAACGCGTTGATGAAGGGTGATCTGAAAAAGTCGAACGATTGTATTGAGAGGGTTGCGAGCTGCGAGCAGCTGGAGAGATCTCTTACGGCTGATATTATGCGTAGTGTGAAGCTGGTGAACTTGGCTGTGGGGTTGCGGTCTATCGTCTGGGACGTTGGGCAGATGGCCAAGTATTCTGAGGCGATTGCCGAGGTCGCGATCAACAGGCACCTGGAAGCGCCCAGCGCGTTCTGCGCCTGGGAAAAAGCATAACACTGCTTTGTAGCGGACTACCGGTTCGCCACACGGACCTTTGAAGAATCCGCGTCCGGTAGAGAATTCCACGAAGGAAGAACCTCTGCGCAGCGACCGGTGAACGTGGATTCCTACCGATTTCACGAAGGGCGGGGCGCGGGAAAAAAGACCCCCCGGGGGGGGTCGAGAAAAGAATGCTTGTTTTTTGAAAGAATAGTTAGCGGGAGAAAAGATGTCAATCGAACGTGGGTTGTCCAATGGAGCGATACGATTGTTCTCGAACAGGTGGAGACTATTCCTGCCTCGGTCTACCGATCTTCCTGCCCTTAACTTCAATGAAATCGGATTCGCGCTGAAGCCTCGGCCGATACATTTTTCTTGACTGTCATATCTCTGGATAGACCTGTCTACCCCCCTCGTAGCAACGCTTTTATTTTGTGCTAACGCTGCCCGGCACAGGGAAAATTCAGGATTTGTTAGCTGCCCTTCTAATCGGGATGATAATCCTCACATCTCCTATGAGTGCTGCGTCATCCTCGCAGGTAATTCAATTCAACGGGTTGATCTCTCCTGCAGCCTGGGGTGCGCCCTTCCAATTACCTGGGTCCCCGCCTCCCGAACCTGGCATGCTCCCGCCACCACCACTTCTAGTAGTTCTGCTTCCATCAGACGGACACATCATGACCGGCCCAGGCTCGGTTCAACAAGGAATCTTTGTCATGTTGCTAGTTCTCATGACAGACCCAGTAACCAACATGCCTACCCTGAATTTTGTCGGGAACTCTACGATGGCAAGCTTCCAGGTTGATGCCAGACTAACATCGGCATCTCTGAGCGCGACCCTCCAAGGATTCGACCTCGTCTCGTTCAGCCCGAAGACGGTCACGATAAGCGTCTCTTGGACGGCGATAGATCCCCTCACAGGAACGCTCAGTCCAATAACCCGCACGACAATGGAGAGCCGGGTCCGGTTCGGCGGCTTCTCACTCTTGCTTCACATGTCCAGCCAGATGAGGCTCGCAACTGCCTCCGGAACGCTGGCTGTCGTCGGAGGACCAACGATTACATTGCCCCCTGCTCCCGCAACTATTGCCAGGGCAGATTTTGGAATTATTACCCGGACGCCACTCGCTTAACCCCCCGTTTTTTTCCTAAACTTCGCCAGGTTTCGACAGCGGTCCGCACGTAATCGCCTGTTACCGAGCGATTTCCATTCTCTCTAAGAGGACTAGATTCCCTGAAGGGGTCCGAACAAAGCCAGAGATTTTTCTAGCTTGTTCCGCGGATTGAGAGCTGATTCTATGTCTTAACGCCCTTTTTCATGGGATAGAGGCTGCTGTACGCTTGGCCTTTCGGGGCACCAGATCCTTCAGCCCAGTCGGGTTTCTCCACGCTGTCGAACGCCGATTCGTCACGAAGCCTGCGCGGGAGGACATGGTTTGCGACCACGGCCTCCTTCAACAATGCGAGTCGATCTCTGAGGGAATCCGTGTAGGAGAAGTCGAGTCTCTGGGAGTACTCTTTGAACATCTCGACCATCGTCCGATGTACGACGACACGCGAGCAAGTCCCAAGAGTGCTCGTCAGTGACTGCACCACGTCATCAAATCTATTGGAAATGTCCTCTTTCCGGATCCCACTACGTTCTAGCAGATTGTAGATAGAGGCCTGTACGGTGGGTCCCAGCGTTTCCAGTAAGACTTTTCCAAAACAGTGCCCCAACGTCTCGTAGAAAATTTCCGTTAGAGGGGAGCGCAATGCGTCTTCCTGGTTTAATTTGACTACTCTTGGACCGAGGAATACGGTTGCTGTAACTCTTCACTTCGTCTCTTCGAAATCGTCAGATAATGTGCCATTTGCCGCGAAACCTGCAAGATCGAAAAAAGCTGTACATGACGCTGGAAAAGCTAGGTTACAACCAGTTCATCTCTCGGTTATTGCCCCAGCGCCTAAGGACATGATGGTCATGGCATTGCGAGCACGTGAGTCGAGTTCAACCAATCTCCACGACAATCCGGAATCAGTTTCCGCATCATTAAGTCCAGACCAAAGGTTCGCTGCTGAGAAGGCCTTCTCTTCGGTGCTCGTAAGCACGGTCCGCGAGGCTGTTGGAAACGCTTTGGGCCACAATGTTCTCGAAATTCTCACGTCAAAAGGGTTGCTTGACGACGCGAGCAACTCGAGAGAATTTGATAGAAAATTACAATCACTGTTCGGTAATGGAGCCGCGGTTCTCGAGCGGATAGTGGTCAAGGATCTCAGCCGGAGGCTAGGCATACGTTACGATTCGGAAGCGAGGCTTGACTATGAGAAATCGCTTGAGACCGCAAAGGAAGCCTGTTTCGTGGGGAGCAGACTGAAGTGAGTGGATCCGAGGTCTTGTCGACTCTGCTGGTGTCAGAGGTCAGAGGAGACATTCTCGTCTTGTTTCACAGGAATCCTGGACTCATCGACACGGTCGATGGAGTGGCGCGCCGGGTCGGGAGAACAACCATCGCGGTCATTTCTGATGTCCGGGAACTCTTGCAATTGGGGGTCCTAAGGCAGAAGAGGATTGGAAGTTCTGAAGTCGTGTACCTAGATCGTGCAAAGGACCGGGAACTTCTCGAGTCGGTCGCGAATCACCTGAAAACTGTCAGGATAGGTGGAGAGAAATGACTGCAGCACGTTCCAAGACCGGAGCCTCTGGGTTCGACCAACTGTTCCCAGGCAAAGCGGAGGAAGGTCGGGTCAGAACCGGGATTGTCGAGCTCGACGAGATGCTCAAGGGAGGCTTCATGCCCGGTGACGCGGTGATGCTGGCCGGAAGCGCAGGCACCGGAAAGACAACCCTCGCTCTCCAGTACCTTGTCAACGGCGTCAAGCTAGGCGAGCCCGGGATCTATGTGACCTTCGAAGAGCTCCCCGACCAGATCTATAGAGATGCAAAGAATTTCGGGTGGGATCTCAGAAAAATGGAAGAGCAGGACAAGTTCCGTGTAATCTGCACCTCCCCAAGTCTCATGCTGGAATCTGGCAGCGATAGCTTGCTGGATGATGTCCTCAGGGATATTCAGCCTCGACGGCTTGTTGTCGACTCGCTCAGTCATCTGGAGATGTTTGTGAAGAAGGATGACATGAGAATGGAAGCCTACCGGGTGATAAGATATCTAAAGACCCGGGGAGTCAGCTCCGTGCTGCTCTGGGAGTCTCCTCAGATAAGCGGCGGGTCCTTCAGCGTAACTGATGTTGGGTTGAGCTTCCTGGTTGATTGTATCGTTGCGCTCAAGCCTGTGGAGATAGAGTCGTCGATGCGCAAGGCGTTGGTCATTCTGAAGATGCGGGGCAGTGACCATGACAAGAGGTTTAGGGAGTTCGAAATAACATCAACAGGGATCAAGATAGAGTCCGCCTTCACAAACTACGAAGGGATCATCAGCGGTTCGCCGAGAAAGGTTGCATCAGAGAAGTTCATGGAAATGTTCCGCGGAGCCTCGAAACAGAAGAAGGCGTAGAGTGAATGCTTGACCCTGTTGTTTTACCGACGCTCTATTTCATCTCTGTTTTCCAGCTGATTCTGCAGGCGGGCGTGGTCTTCTACGCCTATCGAGTGACAAAGTTGACCGGGTCGTTTCGCGCATGGACACTGATCATCGTGGCGTTCACCATTTTGACTATCAGAAACGTGGTTTCTCTCTTCCTCTCCCTGTCACTGCCCGCCGATCAACTTGCCTCACTGATAGACTCGGTTGGAGTGGTCACGATAATTGCGAGTTCAGCTGTCAATGTAGCAGCCGGAGTGGCCCTGTTCCTTGGGATGTTCGGCCTTGTCAAACGATTTGAAAACCAGTCCAAAACTCCCTAGAAAGACCGCTCGCCCTCCAGACGCCGAAGCGGCCCAACGTTTCGTAGAACTGTTCAAGAAAGCTGTCAAGGGAACAAAATCCCCTTCGTAGGCCATCGACCAAGGCGCAGAGCCTTGGATACAGATGTGGATTTTCTTACTTGGCTGTCTGATGCCTGATCTGAGCTAACTCTTTCTCGACCGCTACGATTCTTTTGGGGCAGTTGGGGCAAAAAGAGGGCAGCATTGCGTAGATGTTGGCGTTCAGTTGGAGGAAGGGTTGTATCATCTGGCTTACCGCCGCTGCTCCGGGGTCGGTGGGGAAGACTTTCGATCGCTGCTCCATGTCTTTCATCTTCTCCCCTACAACAGTCAGGACGGGACATTCGCCTAGGCCGTAGACGCATGAGGTGTCAGACTTTGGCTCCAAAACTGATCATGATAATATCGAAATAGCTTGATTAATACTTGTGCCCACGCGAGCCGGTGGACAGGTCAGCATGAGAGCTTCTGGAAGAGCGGTGATAATCGACGCCAGTTCTTCAGGAGCCTCCGGAGACAAATTCCTAGGCGCCCTCATCGACCTAGGTGGAAGTCCAAAGAGTTTGGATAAAGTAGCCAAGGTTGTGGAAGATAACCTTCCTGGCGCAAGTCATATCCACGTCAAGACGACAAGAGTAGAGAGAGGAGAGATCAGCGCACAACTGATCGAAGTAAGGTCTGAAGAAAAAGTCTCGAAGAGAAAGGCAAGCGATCTCCAGTCAGCTGCTGCGAAGTGTGGAAAAGCACTGGATCTCTCCGAATGGGGAACTGCCTTTGTCGAATCCGTCCTGGACACACTATCCTCAGCGGAATCACGGGTCCATAGCCACTCTACTAGAGAGGTTGAACTCCATGAGCTCGGGTCCGCAGACACTCTTGCGGACATACTCGGTGTCGCATCCCTCGCGGATGAACTCGAACTATCCGGAGCGAGATGGTGGTGCGGTCCAGTTGGAGTCGGAACGGGAGTAACGGAATTCTCGGGGCGAACCTATCCGAATCCGGCTCCTGCTGTTGCCGAAATACTGCGGTCCCACAGGTTTCCCATGAAAACCAATAGCATTCAGTTCGAACTGACAACGCCCACAGGCGCTGCAATAGCTGTCAACCTAGCTAGTGGTAGTACGGGCGAAGTTCCGGTCATCACTCCTCACAAGATCGGGTATGGTGCGGGAGCCAAGGAACTGGACCAAGTGGCCAATATTCTCCGTCTCACAGTCGGCGAGCTCACGGAGACCGAGCATGCCCACGATGAAGTAGTTGTGTTAGAAACCAACTTGGATGATGTTTCTGGTGAAGTTATTGGACGCGCGGTCGAGAGGCTGATGGAAGCAGGAGCCCGAGACGTATCAATTACACCGGTCTTCATGAAGAAGAATCGGCCCGGCCAGCTGATCTCGATCATAGCTGACAAAGCAAAGAGCGAACGATTAGCTGATTTGTTGATGGAAGAAACCGGGACGCTCGGGGTACGAGAAATGCCGGTGTCGAGACACATCAGCAGAAGGGCCAGTGGAACCCTAGCGCTAGAAGTTGGAGGAAAGAAGTTTCAGGTCCGAGTAAAGAGGGCTCTCGGGGCGGCTGCCAATCCCCAGGGCGGCAAGGTCGAATACGAAGACCTACGGAGAATATCCAACGAGACAGGATTAAGCATAAGGGAGCTGCAGCAGATCGTTAAAACCCGTGGTATTCCGCGCGGCGGATAAACGCATGTGATCGAAAAGATGCAAATTCGCAAGAACAGACTCGACACCAGAATGATAACTCTAACCGCATCGCTCACTGCCCTTTACGTGATTCCACGGACCATAATTCTTGATCGGCTCATTGGCGTCTCTGGCGCGATCACATTCAGCGGAATCATAACGCCGGTCCTCGGTGTCTTTCTTGTCCCGTCCTACGGCATATTCGCGGTGTTCTTAGGGACAATGATTGCCGCGTTCATTCCGGGATCAGCTGGGACATTGAAATTCGGCGGGCTCGATTTTCTCGGAGGCGCATTGAACGTAGCGCTCATCAGCTTTCTAGTGCGCGGTAGACGGACCGAAGCGACTTTCATGTATGTAGCGACCTTGGGTCTCTTCGTCATCAATACCAATACCGAGATCTTCGTCGGCAGCAACTTCCCAAGTCTGCCCGTTCCCTTCCAATGGCTTCGTCTCCCGAGTCCGCCTATTCCATACTTGTGGCTTCATCTCGTCGCTCTCGGGGTCCTAGTGTCTCCGCTAACTCGAAACCTACGCGACAGGTTCACCTTCGGAGGGCGCAGAAGCTTGGCCGAGGCCGTGTTAGTGGTCGCGTTCATTGGCACCATGCTCGAACATGTCACGGGAGGAATACTCTATGCCAGTCTCTTCGGAAACGTCGCTCTACGCTCCTGGCCGTTTATCTTTCTCGTCTATCCATTCGAACGAGCGATGATTGTACTCGGAGCCGTGCTGGTATGCACCCCGCTGTTACTTGCGAGCCGAGATCTAATCGCGAGATTTCATTTGCGAGAAGTAAAGCCGGATTCACGCCTAACTTAGCTAATCGATCTCGCAGAGTCTTCTTTTCTCTACTCCCGGTTGCTCGTTCTCCTATTGCCTCTAGTATGTGGTTTTCGAACATTTCTTTGGGCTTTGGCCTTCTGAGATTTCAGCGCTTCTTGCTTGACTAGCTCAGAGAACTTGTCCGCTCCAGTTGCAATAGAGGCAAGGGCCAAACTGGTGGTCTTAGCCGCAACGGTTCCAAAGGCAGCCGCCAGTTTCAGTCCAGAAGCGAATGCAGCGAGAGCGAGATCCTCTGCGGCCTTGATAGAATCTTTGGAGGGCGAGATTTCTCGGTTGCCCTGAGAGCTGTTATGTGATCTTGAATCTGTTCTTGGCGCGACCTTGCGAGACTTTCTCCGGGCCAAGATGGTCGCAAGGGTCGTTGGTTTTCATTGTTATTTAAGATGGGGAGCGGTCGGTGGGGGTCCACGGCTCTCCAAACCGTTCCGCTTGACTAGGCTTCCAAGTGTCAGGATTCAGCAGTACGCCCTAAGCTCGGGTCTCTTCTCCGAGTCTATTCTGCTTTGGGCTTGTTTTCCTTCTTCGTCCTCGAAAATAGATGTGATAGTCGGTACGCCTTCGGATGTACTTGTCGGTTGTGCTCGTCCCGTTCCTCGGCGGAGTTGAAGGTCTCGCCACACAATCTACACTTGAATTTCTTCTCTTGCAAGATATCCTCACGTATATCCCTTCCAATTCTTAAGAGTTTTTTGGGTCCGTCATCTTTTCTCCGTATTGTGTCGGGGCTTCGGGCACGGAGGAGTCGTTATGTTACTCGGCGGTCAGGGTGGCGAGCGATCGAGAATGATGCTTACTCACGTGACGATTGTCGTCAAGGACCAGAACGCGGCGCTTGAATTCTACACCAAGAAGATGGGCTTTGAGAAGAAGGCGGACTACACTAATCCTGGCCAGCCGAGATGGCTTACTGTTGGCCCGAAGGGGCAGGCTATCGAGATGGTATTGTGGCAGGCGGGAATGGGGTCAGACCCGAATTTGCCGGCTAGTCATAGGCAGCCGTGTATCGGGACGCGCTGGGTGCTTGAGGTCGATGACGTCCGCAAGACCTTCGCCGAGCTGAAGGCGCGAGGCGTGAAGTTCAAGGACGCGCAGCCTCGTGAAGAGGGCTGGGGCTTCTCAGCGGACCTTACCGATCCTGATGGCAACCATTTCCGATTCATGAGACGCGCAAGCCCTCCGCTGGTACGGAATGGGCTAAGACCGGCTAGAAGGCATAGAGAACCAACTACTCAGCGCGTCAAGCCCGAGTGGCTTGGAGGTTCCGGCGCGGTGTACCCATCTTCCTCGTCGCTAGGTTGGACTACGCTATTATCGTTGTTTTCTGAAGCCCCCTAGAAAGGGCATTCGGATTGGGAAAGGAATCTGAACAAACTCCTCGCGAGAGAGCGGAAAAAACTCTGCTTGCCATCAAGGAGTTCAAGCGGTACCTAGAAGATGTGGAGAAAGACCTCAGTCGCATGTCAAAGAAATTCTCGAATAAGGAGATCGCTCAAGGTGTTGGATTCGCAGCTACCGGAATTCATGAAGCCCTAACCTACCTCGCTATTGTCAAGAAGGTAATCGAGAAAACCGAGCGTATAGTCGCCAAGAAGAATATTGTTTCTGGAGATGAAACTGGTGGACTGGTAGAGAATCATCCTGATGGACGAACAAGTCTTTCAGGCTCAGCTTGAGACCCGGATTATTCTAGAGACGTACCCTGTAGAGGGTCGACAGGGAAAAGTTTGGCGTGATAACTGTGACTGAGAACTAGAGAACGATTACATTCGAGACGTGTCGTGGGTTACAAATCAGAAATGTATTCTCCGATTACAACTGTGCGCTGTGTTAAGAAATGGCCTCGGACATTAAGAGTAGAGAGTCGTGGACTGAGCAGGAGGATTCCGCCAGAGACATTACCCCGTTGAACCAGCTCAGACTATCAAGGGTTTTCCGATTCAACGATCCTCAGACAGGAGCTCCGCAGATCTCAGACTTTCCCGATTCCAATCCCACAGGAGATACTCCTTTGGAGATTCGGATGAAGCACTTTACGGAGATCGAGAACTTTACGTTTCTCGCTCATGTTCTTGGCCATGAGCTTGGGGGAACGACTCCTAGGCCGATTCGGACAGTAATGGATCTGCAGGTTCCTGATGACGAGTTTCAGAACTTCGTGAACACGGCGAGAACGGTCAGTCTGACGGACGAGGATCTCGCGGATACGGTTCTCGATGTCGGGATAAACTGGGAGCACTTCGTTGCTTCAAACGACAATCTCCTGATTCTTGACCATCCGTTGAAGATCTCGGATGTTCTGATGCAGGAGAAGATTGACTCTCTCGACGTCATCACGGAAGCACTGGTCCGAGAGATCAATTTCCGCAGCATCGAGAAGCAAACAGGACCTAAGCCTAGAAAGAGTCGAGTAGCGCAGGATTCCCCGCAAGCATAGTTGGAACGCTCGCCCGAAAATCGTGACCAACTAGCCGCGTGTCTCATCGTGTGAAGCGGGCAAGAATGCGTAGGAGACCGGCTCCTATGAGCGCAATGTTGGGCGGGAGCGACGCTGAGGTGCGGGTCCGGGGTTTCACGATGAGTGGATTCTCGCGTGGCCTGGGCTGGCTCACCTATTTTGGATTAAAACTAAATAGTCGCGCGCTTAGTCGAGAAAGCTAAACACGGAGATTGATGGATAAGAATTGGCTATTCCGAAACCTGCATCACCTGTTGAATCTGAAATCTTCGAGTTCTTCAAGGAATCTGATCCTTCTGGAGCCTACATTAACGGACTGAAAGAGTATGTTGGCAAGATTTTCATTCCTTCAAGAAAAAACCTCGAGAGACTTTCTAGACGCGTTGAAGAGTTACGGCTGAAGGCGGAGAACAAGTCACAGCTCAAAGTCCTCGATTCAGGGTCTGCTTGGGTTACTCTGAACGAGCCGCACCAAGCTGTGGAGTCTGTGCTGAACGCGTTCTTCGGCTACATGATCAAAGAAGGCATCATCGACAGCCACATGAAGGCGCTCACACGAAATGGGATCAGGGCTGTTCAAGCGGCCACCGTTGAGGCGGCAGGGAGGAACTGGCCTACTGGTCTTCGTCTGCTTGCATTGATACGCTGCAATGGTCTCCAGGAGATCATCAGAACGATCAAGAAGGAGACTCAGGATAAGCAGCTGAAGGAAGGCCTGGATGGTCTTTCTGAGGTTACTAGGAAGTATGCGTCGATATTCCGGGTCAATGGTTTCAAGAACCAGGGTTTTGATGAGGTCTACAAGATCATCAAGAAACAGGGAGCGGATCTCGGCCGGAAGGAAATCTACGCCCAGGCGTTGCAGCGTCTTTGGGACTATTCAGAGACTCCTGGCGAGCTGGAAGCGAAGGGTCTCAAGTATCTGGACCGAGAGTTGCCGAAGTTCCAGAGGATGACGGCGAGGCTGGCGAAGAAGTATGGTGTCCCAGCGAAGGCGGAGGAAGTATCGAAGGTCATCAAGGCGAAGAGAGCGGTCAAGGTTAACGAGATTATCCCGTATCTCGCGGATCTTCGCAAGCGGGTCGTGAAGGTTGCCAACAAAAGTATTGTCAAGGTAAATCCGAACTATGATGCGAAGGTGATGGAGACACCCTCGTATCTGACGGCGATATTTCCGAGCGGCGGCGCCTTCTTCTTCGATACTTTCACGAATAAGCCGCAGCAGCTGTTCATCTGCACCACGGATCCACGTCGCGACCCGAGCACGGCGCCCGGCGAGTTACTGAACCTTCTCGTGCATGAGGAGTATGGGCACTGTGTTCACGCTTCGAACTCGGCTGTAGGTTATGGCGCGAAGCCTTCGCTGGTGGATATGCTCTGGTCTCCGCTTGGAGGAGCAATCTCGGAGGGCATTTCATTTCAGCGAGAGATTGAGTTTCAAGACGTGATGGAGAAGCTGAAGACGAGGAAGGGGTTGAACGCGGACGAGAAGAGTCTGGTCAGCTTCTACGAGAAGCATGGTGGGTTTGATGCTATTGCAGAGGAGTACGAGTTCTACACTTGGATGTGGCGTATCGTACGGTTCTTGCGCATCATCGGTGATGCGAGGATCAACTCGGGCAAACAGGGTCTTGCGGATTTCATCGAGTGGGCGAGTAAGAAGACGGGCTTGTCAAAGAGCATGGTCTACCACCAGCTGTTCCCAGCGCACCAAGGGAACGGGCCAGGATACGCGTCCACATACGCTATAGTCGGCGAGAGCATCCGAGAGATCCAGAATAGAGCTGTAAGGAACGGAAAGAAATTGCTGGATTTCAACACTTACGCGTGCAGCATGGGCTTTCCAGCAAGGACGATCTTCGAGGATCGACTCCGCGCGTTCGCCACAAAATAGAATGAACTGCTCTTGCGTCGCGAGACGCTTGAAACGCACCCCCCTTTTTGACTGGAAGATTTCTTGTCCGGCAGTGATTCCGGGCGAGACTGGTTGATCAGGGCGCGATTCTGGCTTGGTCGCGACAGCAATTACCGTGCTCTATCCCGGAGTTCCCGAACAATCTCCCATGTTGGAGATGGACTGGAATCAAACATGATCCATTCTGAGGAATTCATCGTTTACAGGCCGGATCGAAGAAGGCGGGAACCATGTCACCTCGTATAACACGTCTAGTCCTTCCGTCTCTAACACTCATTATGGTTCTAGCTCTCCAGGTTTCCACGGTTCCGGGGGCAAGTCCGTCCCCTGATTTCTCCATAAGCGTCTCTCCCTCCTCTCTCACCATTCCCGTAACTAGTTCTGGTCTCGTTCAGATCAGCCTCACCAGCCTAAACTCTTTCTCAGGCAAGGTCAACCTGACAGCCTCTAGCTCTCCAACGTCTGACCCTCAGCTCATCCTTGGCGCGTCCAGCCTCACTCTGCAACCTCGCGGGACCGCAAACACTTGGCTCAACATCACCATACAATCCAGTGTAGACTACACCATCACGGTAGTTGGCGCAAGCGGGGTCCTAAGTCATTCCGCCACGATCAACGTAGCATGGGGTGCACCCCATACAGATTTCATGGTTTCAACCAACAGGGGCCCGCTGATAACGCCACGCAGCCTATCAGACACCGCCCAGATAACCGTCACAAGTCTGCATCTCTTCGCCGGAACAATCAGCATGACCGGAGCAGTAAATCCAGTCACCGCTAATGCGCCGACAGTCTCCTACTCTCCATCAAGCTTTCCCGTTAGCAACTGGGGATCCGCAACGACAACTCTGACCATCCAGACGGCCGCGTTAACCCCTATCCAGAACTATACGATATTGGTTAGCGCGACCGGACAGACCTATGCCGGGTCGACGACTCACAGCATCGCACTCAACTTAAGCATCGTCAACTCAGGCTTCGAAATCTCTGCAAACCCCTCGACCTTCAACACGGGAACTACCGATACAGACGGCACAGTCATCAGGGTGGTAAGCGTCAACGGATTCGCGGGGAACGTGATTCTCTCTGCAAGCGTCAACCCGAAGGCACCTGGAGTCTACATTCCAGTCACCGCAAGAATGCTCCCAAACAATCTCACCCTCTACCCTAACAGCACTCAGGATTCCCTGCTGATCGCCACGGTTTCCGGATCCGTCGCGACCAGCTACGACATCACAGTCGTGGTCAACGACGGGCCCTTGGTTCGAAGCCTAGTCCTCACCTTCTGGGTCAACACCGCGCAATACAGAGGATACCGGACCCTCGACTATCTCAGCGCTACAACAGGAACTACGGTCAGACTACTGATCAATGTCCTGAACCAAACATCATACCTGGGTCCAGTGTCCCTCCACGCCACAGTATCGCCAAGCCTTCCAAACGGTCCAGCGATCAGCTTCCAACCACCCAGTCTGAGCCTAACCCCGATCGGATGGAACACAACAGAGATGGTAGTCACTACACATTCCGATACTCCGTTAGGTGTCTACATCATCATATTGAACGAGTCTAGTGGAACAATGAGCCTGAACCCAGTCGCAGTAATACTAACTGTCGAGGTTCCAATCCAGTTCAGCATCACCGTAAGCCAGACATCGTTCGTCCTTGGAGCCGGGATGGGTATTGCGAACGCCCAACTCTCCATTGCCAATCTCGACAAGAATCCAGGGCAAGTTGCGGTATCACCCTCCTACAACGCCACCGCGCTCACGGTGATCCTCTGGCGGAATCCATCGCTGTACTATGTTGAGAATGATCCTCTGGACATCTCCAACGGTTCTACGACGATTCTTTCTGCTGGTCTACAACTTTACGGACATAGGACAAGTGTCGATGACTGTTCTCGGGGTGCAGCTTCAAGCTTTCAACCTCACGTACTTTCAGATCTCAACCCCCCTAACTCTGACCGGGGGGCAGAGCAAGACGGTGACTACGACACTAAATATTCCGATCACAGCCCGGCTCGGAATCCAGAGATTATCCTTCTACACCCAGTGGGAGTTTTACGATCCAATTACTTCACAATGGGAAATGGCTAATCCTATTCTCTCCTATGGAAATCTCACCGTAGTAACGCCTCCGGGGCCTGAGCCCTCGACAACGCCGACCCCGCACTCCACGGGACCATCATCCGGAATTGCAACACTTGCGCAGACACTACAGAGCGTTGTATACCAGCTGGCAGGTGGGCAAATCACTATGCAACTATTCAACGGATCACTCGACCAGGCGACCATGCTAGTGATAGCCGTTGCGATCTACTGGTGTTTACTTTTACTGGCAGTTCTATTACTTGTGAGACAGAAGAATCGAATGAAAACTCCGACAAGACCTTGAAAGAACAAATTCTTGCACGGTTGGCTTTCTTGATGCTAGCTTCGATTTCACGAAGAGCGGGGACACGGGAAAGTCAGCCACCCATGGGGGTCACAGATTAGTCAGCAGAAAAGAATAGTTAAGCAGGAAGAAGAGTTATCAGAGCAAAGGATGCTTACTGGTGGCAAAGGCCCGAAATAAGCCGAGTGTCGGGGGACTGGGGCACCTAGGGAAATGCCCGGGTATACGTGGCTGTACGGGGATGGAGCTTGACGGCTAAACTTAACTAGCTATGCGGGTGGAGAAATGGACTATGAAAATAGTATCTCTTCTAGCGGGACTGATGCTTCTAGCGACGCTGACCTTTGCTCCGACGGCAATGGCTCAGGGCACGAACTTTCTAGCAGTGCTGAATGGCGCTAACCAGATTCCAAGCATTCCAACGAACGGCCACGGGGTCTTCCTGGCGAGTTTGAGCGCTGACGGTGGAAGCTTATCTTTCAGATTGAACGTTGCGAACATTGAGAACGTTATGGTTGCCCATATTCACCTTGGAGATTCTACCCATAATGGTCCTCCGGTGGCCTTCCTCTTGCATGCTACTCTCCTTGCGGGCCGGAGTGACGGTACGATTGCCATGGGCACGATCACCGGAGCTGACCTTGTGGGACCGTTGCAGGGCCAACCGTTGTCCGCTCTGGTCGATGCTATCCAGCACGGGAACACCTACGTGAACGTTCACACCACACAGAATCCTTCTGGCGAGATTCGGGGACAAATCTTCCTCGCAGACGAGAGCAACTAACACATCACGTCCCAGCTTCCAGTCCCATCTTCCTTTTTTTGACGGATGAGTTAGGCTTCCGTAGCTTGCACTAGCTCACGATGGAAAAGATTGATGAGGTTTTTTTTGGTGGTCTACTTGGGCGTATGCTTTTCTGCTGTGTTCGCCTATAGTCGGAGCTACGGAAACATGACCATGAATGAGGATCTGGTTGGGAGGGAAATATGGGTCGAGATGGATGAGGAGAAACGAGGCCATCGCACAAATGCCCGCAGATCAGTAAATCGAGCGAACGTCAAGTTCGCGGGGTCGTAGATAGCTGGCAGAAAAGAATAGTTACGTAACGAGAAAAGTTACAGAAAAAGAATTCTTAGTTTGCGCCTTGTCGCCATAGTAGATGGCTGTCCCCGAACTCGTGCCAGAGATACCGGTTCCGGATGGCTTCACTGTATGCTTTCTTGACTCTTTCGAGGCCCGCGATGGCGCTGAGCATCGCAAGATGGCTCGTTACAGGATCGTGCAATCCGGTGAGAAGTCCATCGATAGCATGGACCTTGGTTCCGGGGTAAATGTAGAGTCCGGTGGCTCCAGAGCAGGCGCGAATACCATTTGGTGTCCAAGCGGTCTCGAGAGCACGGACGACAGTGGTTCCGACGGCGATGACGCGGCCGCCGCGGGCGTGTGTTGCGTTGATAGCGTTGGCGGTTGCTTCGGGGACCCGGAAGTCCTCGGGGTAGAGAGCTTGGTGCTCTACCGTCTCATCCTCGATCTCTAGACTGGAGACACCGGTGTGAAGGATTATTCCAACAATGCCGATGCCACGTGAGCGAAGCATATCGCGGGCATGCGCTGTGATAGGCCGCGCGGCACTTGGCATCTCCACGCTCCCGGGGAAGCGGGAGAAGATCGTCTGATAGTTTGACATGGGATAGGCAGGAGCGTAGCTGTAGTGGATAGGCTCGCCGTACTTGGCCATGAGACGGCTGGCTGGGGTGTCGAGGCGGGCGAACCAGAGTCTCGGGATTCCGGGATACTGTTGGAGTAGGACGGCTTTGGCCTCACCTATCTTAAGTATCTCGTGCTCCTTGAGCGGTAGCGGGCCAGGCCTTGACGGGCTCCATCTTGGTTCGGCGAGCCAGAGATCGTCGGCAAATCGTGTGGAGAGGTTGAGTCGGATATTGCCCAGACGGCTTGCGGCCGGGAGGCTTGCGGGCAAGGTCGCGCTCTCGTTGACGACCAGCAGGTCTCCAGGTTGGAGGAGCCCAGGTAGCTCAGTGAACGAGTAGTGTGCGTCGCTCTCCGTTGTTGAGACCATTAGACGGACGTCGTCTCGATCGTGTCCGCGCATCTCTGGGGGTGCGCTGGCGAAGAGATCGGTGGGACGATCGAAGAGGAGTTCGGATCGATTCAAGCTGGGACCTCCCAGAGCGTTCCCTGTGCCTGGTAGCGCATCCCGGTGATGCGTTCAGGGTCTTGGCCTACGAGCCATGCCCAGAATGGTAGCGTTACTTCTGGGAGGGGACGGTCGGAAATATCTTCACCGAGAAAAGCGTCCTGGTGCATCCGGGTCCGCATGTCGCCTGGGTCGACGCTGACGACAGAGATGTGGCGAGGTTTGAGTTCTGCTGCTAGTGTTTTCGAGGCGAGGTCGAGCGCAGCCTTGCTTGAGCCATAGATTCCCCATCGCTCGTAGCCTCCTTGGCTTGCATCGCTTGAAATATTGACAACTAGTCCTCTAGTCTGTTCTAGCTGAGGGAGTGATTCTTGGATGAGCGCGATCGGTGCGACGAGGTTTGTTTCAAGAGTCAATCGAAAACGCTTGAGAGAGGCTAAAGCGAGCTCGGGACGGGGGATCTCACCGAGGTCGGAAGCGTTGTTCACGAGCAGGCTGAGACTACCCATCGCTCTCGTCTGCTGCAATAAACGGGTTCTATGAGCTGGGTCCGTGATATCACCGGGAATTGGGACGACTCTTACGTCGTTTCCTTCTAGGAATTGAGCAACGTCATGGAGCTCTGTGGGGGTTCGGGCCGTGATGACGATGTCGCGTCCTTGGCCTGCGAGGAAGGTTGCTATTATTCGGCCGAGGCCGCGTCCCGCGCCGGTTACAAGGGCGACGCCTTTCATCCGGGGGTCCTCCGTTTTGGTGTGACCAAGAAGCGGCAGACGTTGCCGCCTGCGACGACGCGGTGTGTCGTCTCAACATTTGCGTCGAGAACCTTTCGGAACAACTGGTTCTCGACTGTGCATGCTTCCCAGTAGTTCTCGGCAACTGCAAGTATCGGACAGTTGTGCTCTAGGATCTCGAACTTTGCGGGTCCTGCTTGGTGGTCTTCGGCCATGTAGCCTTCGCGATCGCGGAGTCCTGCTAGCTGGTGGACGCGTTCGGCTAGGGTCTCGGCTTTTACCTGCTCGCGGTAGGTGGTGAGTGTTTCAGCTTGTCGGCGGCGGAGAGCTTCTTCGACGCCTTTTCGTCCGAGTTTCTCCTCAATGTACGCGAGGGCGGCGCAGGTTACGCCTGCGTATGCTCGTGGGAATAGCGAGGTTGCGCTGGGCGCGAGTCGCAGGGCTAGGCGAGGACGGCCGGTTGTGCCTCTGACAGGTATGCGTTCGATTAGTCCGCGCTCTTCCAATTCCTGGGCATGTTTGTGAACCGCCATCTTTGAGATGCGTAGGTGCTGGGCGAGGGTTTGGAGGTCGGACTGGCCCTCGCGCTTAAGGATCAACAGGATCTCGCGCTTGGTGGATCCAAAGACTGGATTGTCCGCAGGAGGATCGGGTAATGGGACGCTCATTATAACAATCGTTGTCTCGAAAGTATTTCAACTTACTGGTTTACAAAGTTGCGAAAGTCCAGGAGCTCCGGGAGAATATCGCTTCCATATTTCTTGACGACACTGTCTGAAATGAGGCGTGCGATCCCCAGCCTTTCTTCATGAGTAATCTTTCGAAGCTTTGGAATCAAGGCGAAACGGGCCTTTCACAGCTCGATTCTCGGAACGAGGCTACACCGAAACGTGAAGCAAGTCCAAGGATAAAGGCGGGAAAAGCG
>VBBD01000087.1 GCA_005882895.1 Candidatus Bathyarchaeota archaeon
GTGGCCAGGTCGATTATCGCCGGTGTCACTTGCAGGATATCTTTCATGGTCACGATTCCTACGAGTTTTCCCCCATCGATCACGGCGAGCCGCCGAATCTTGCGATGGTTCATAAATTTGGCAGCATCATTTACGGTAGCTCCCGGGCTGATGCTTGCCACCGGCCTCGACATTGTCTGGGCAACCTTCAGCTCAGACGGGAGAACGTTTCTTGCGGCAACTCTTTGCACAATGTCTCTTTCCGTGATTATTCCTGCCGGGTTTCCGGCCTTGTCAACGATGATTACGCAGCCGATGTCGTGTTTGCCCATAAGTTTAGAGACTCCCGCAACAGTCTCGGTCTCCTTCGCCGTGATCGGCGGACGTGACATTATGTCGCGCACGAGAATGTCTGGCTCTGCCTCATGAACCGACAATGCAAGATGGCCATCTTTCCGCTTCTATAAAATCTTCATGCAATGATGAGGCAAACATTATCTGCGTCGCCCTTGACTTTTTCGGCGATCGTTATTGGTTGCGGGTCCAGGGTCGAATCTGACTCTTGAGCCTTCTGAGACTCCGAAAACCCACATGATCGCTCCAACCACTCTCGTCTACTGGACCCGTCTCGGGTTTGCCGTGCTGGCGGGAGTTTTGTATAATGCGTTGGGTCTTCATGGAACGGATGTTGTTCAGGGAACGGCTTCAGCGATCAGTATGGGAATCGGAATCTACGCGATTTCCGTTTTCCTCGTCAAGTACGTCTTGCGTTACGGTCCGACAGAGTTGAAGGGTCCGAACAAGCATATAACGCTGGGAATCGGCAGCTACATCATCTGGTTCCTGTTCACAACGATCCTGCTTAACACAATCATCAACCCTGGCCCGTACTAGTAGTCGATTGGTCAAGAGTCGCCTGTTCGGGTGGAGGCGTTTCAACCGGGGCTGGTGGGTTTTTTATGCTGCCCAATAAGGTAAAGTAGTCATCGAGAGCCTTGAAGTACCCTCGATCATAGTCGCCGTGCAACTCGTTTGCAGCGAATTCAGAGAACTCTTTCTTGAGGTTGCTGATCGTGTCTTCTGTCCTGTTGGCTAGGACTCTTGGTAGGAAAATGTACTTGTCATCGTTGTTCCGGTAGGTCAGCATCAATCCTTCAAGTGCCTTGACGTAGCCTCTTGACCACTGAGAGTTGTCCGATTTTTGCCGAATTATGTCGAGTTCTTTCTCTGCATCTGTCCAGGCTCTTGCTTCTACCTGTTCAAGAAACTTGTTCACTGGAACTTGCGGGAGGAACACCCGCGTGTGGCTTGTATGAGCTACTATGTGTCCGCCGACCGCGTCTACGGAGTTGGCGAAGAACTGGTCGGGTTTCGCCATGACTTGGTTTGTGACTATGGCGACAGCGTTGAATCCTCGTGCGAGGCGGATTAGGCGGTGCATGTGGTTGTTGAGACGTTGTTGTCTCTCTGCGAGCATCTCTCTGCCGATATATTCGCTTCTGAAGTGGGATGTCAGCGAGTCGATGATGATCAGGCGGATGTTGTTGTCTTTGATGATCTGGTCCGCCTTCTCCAAGAGAAGTATCTGATGGTCGGAGTTGTAGGCTTCTGAATAGATAATCCTCTGTGCTACATCAGTTGGCTCAAGTCCAGCTGTCTTGGCCATTCGCACGATCCATTCTGGACGGAAGGTTTGTTCTGTATCAAGGTACAAAGCGCCTCCATCCAGGCCACCCTTATCGACCGGTAGTTGGACGTTGATCGCTAGTTGGTGGCACAGGATGGACTTGCCCACACCGTATTCTCCATAGACCTCTGTGATAGTCTGGGTCTCGAGACCGCCCCCGATCAGTCCGTCGAAAGCTTTGCTTCCTGTTGTAAGGCGGCGTACGTTCGCCTTCATCTTCATGAGTTCGTCTGCTCTTACGAAGGAGAGTGAGATGCTATCTCTAGCTTCAGCGATGATTTTTGCGGCCTGTTTCTCTCCTATTCCAGCAGGTACAAGCTCTCTCACGGTGGCTGTTGCGAGGCTCTCGATAGTGTGAAAGCCAAGCTCTTTCAGTTTCTCAGATGTAGAGGGCCCAACGCCCGGTAGGTCTTCTACGACCTCATACTTCCGGACGGCTTCCTGAGTCACTAGAGTCTCACTCAACCAGTATGATCTTGGAATCTGTTTCGAGCTTATTTAAACTGCAAATGGAATGCTTCTGATTTAGAGCTGAGACGCTTCCGAAGCTAATCGAGATCGGAGGCTCTAATGTACTTGGTTTCAGGTTTCTCAGGTTACAACACCCTTAATGTGAGTCCTGTTGGTTGTGCTGATGCGTTGAGGATTATTGGGGGTTGAGGGAGAGGAGGCCCAACCCAGGAAGAGCAGTAGTAGGAGGCACATAGAAAACTTGTTGGGCTGGCCTAGTGAAGAGTCTACCGGGATCGGGGTCTACCAGACCGCTCTCTTCACCTCTCTCCTCGAGTACTTCATCGTGCTCTTCTTCGGTACATGGCTAATCGTGGAGTACCTCTACAATGTCTACGAGCAGCAGTACTTCGGGTCATTCAATCCAGTCTTCCTGGTCGCTGTGTTGATGGTCGCCTCAGGCTATGGCTTCACGAGACTAGTTTCCACCGTTAGAACCGGCCTGCGGTCGACAAGGGTCAAGAAGAAGGTCGAGGATGATTACTGATGAGAAAACTAGGCCTAACCACTATCGCGTCGATCGCAGTGAACGTAATCTTGAGCCTCTGGCTGGTCAACCAGTACTACTACGACGCATACTTCCACTCCTACGTCGACGTCACTCTCGGACCAGTCTATCCCTTCATAGTCTTAACAGCGGGCCTAGGCGGCGGCTCAAGCCTAGGCTACCTCCTCTTGAAGAGAAGACACGCGGGAGACGGGACGGGAAGACTAGAGAAGGCCAAGCTGTTCAAGTCGAGTGGGCATGCGCAAACGCCCGGAAGTCTTTCGTCGTCCCCCCAGGGCAAGATCATGCCGACGGGACCTCCCCCCGGCCAGGTTTCTCGTCACACCGCATATGCCGTTCCTCCTCTGCCTAAGAGCCCCACAACCTCGAGCGGCGGGGCCAAGGGTACAACTCCACCCTCGCTATCCATTGGTTCGAGGACTGTTACTCCCTCTCCTTCCACGTCCCAGAGGTTAGACCAGTTGACTCAGCCTTCGACCTCGATCTTGAACTCTACGCTCAGGGACCAATTTAGACCGGAGCAAGCGCCTAGGCCTCCGCCTCCTGCTCCTCAACCGTCAGCGCCCAACCGCGGTGAGAGCGTCCAATCTATGAATAGGATTCCACCTGAGCCGTCACGGATGAGTTTTCCTTCACAATGGAAGCCTGAACCAGGTCAGTCAGGCGAGCGAGGTCCTGACTCTACAGTTTTTCCCAGACCAAGTCAAATAGACATGAAACCCGGAGCTGAATCTCCTGGTTTCGGTGGTCCGGTGGGGCAGGTTCCGAAACCTCCTCAAGCATCTCAGACCCCGTTCCCGGTTTCGAAGTGGGTGCCACCGGATCAGAAAGCAGGAGGTCAGTGGACCGACCCGGTCCCGAAACCCGGGCTTGCCGCTCCCCAGAAATGGACTCAGCCACCGGGCCAAGGTTTTGGGCCTCGCCCTCCTCCCCCTCAAGGAGGCCCTCCTAGGCCCGGTTCCGGTCCGGCTCCGGGTCCATCTGGACAGCGACCACCTTTCCCGGCGGGGCAGGGTGGTCCGCGTCCGCTTGGCTATCCTAATCCACCGAGGCCGGGACAACCGGGCCCCGTTGGAGTTTCTCCACCATTCCGGTCGGATCAGCCTCGTCCTGCTGGACCTCCTCCGCAGGGAAGACCTGGGCCGCCTTTTGGTGGACCGCAGCCTCAACCGTGGAGTCCCCCAAAGCCGGTTGAGAGAGGAGAGACCGGTGGTACGGCTCAGGATAAGGGCCTTTCGGAGCCTCCATCGTTCCGCCCGAACCCAAGTGGAACCTCAGAGGGACAGCGCGCGGCGGACAACAAGAGTTCCGATGCGAGTCCCACAGGCGGAGAGATGGATTGGGACACGGCACTCGATACAATATTGAAGACGCTGAAAAAGGATCGGGGAGTAGGAGAGAGGACCTAGTGACTTTGAAGATAATCTGGGAGTTACAGCAAGGATTTGGCTACACGGACGTACGAGTATTCCAATCTCCGCGGGCATGGGAAGTGTCTCTTTGAGAAGGCTACTGATCAAGCTCGTAGCCATCGAAACGGCAATGGTCGGTTGGCTTTCCTACTGGATTTTCCTCCTCTACGCTAACAATCCTTCAGTAAGTGCGGGTCTAGCCGATCAACTCACAAGATTTCCACAACTCGCCTTCACCACAGTCGACATCGCGGTCATGGTAATTATCGCAGCGTTCGCGATCACGCTCGCCTTCAAGTTTCACCGCGGCCTCCGCCCCGGTATCCGGTTGGAGAGGGCCTTGCAGATGCTGGAGAACTTGATGAAGAGGAACCTGGTCCTAGAGGCTCAGGTAGCCGAACTGCGGGTGGAGAAGGTGGAGAAGGTTCGACCAGGCACATCAGCATTGTCGTCGAGCATCTCTGTTCCAGGTCTTCCGGCGCCAAGCTTCTCGTCTGCAATGGCACCGCCAAGTGAGCCACGTCAAGGGTCTTGGGAAAAGGCATTCAGGACTCCTCTCGAAGCGGGGCCGCCTACGCCTAAGATTCCCAGTCCAAGTATCTCTGAGGCTCCTTTCCAGCATGAAACGGGATTTCTCCCGCCGAGGATAGAAATGAAGCCCACGATCCAGACTCTGGCGAAACCGCCTCTGGTAATTTCTGAAAAGACCGGATCCACAGTGTCGGGTCAAGATTCAGGCGACAGGTTTTCCGAAAGACCAACGGTTATCGCACCGTCAGCAAGCGCTTCAGGTTGGGAGGACAGCCCCAAGTACGTTGGTGAGTCTACCGGTGTTCTCACACCTTCCTCTGCTCCAAAGAGAGTGGCTCACCTCTCCTCGGATTCTAGTGGGCTTAAACAGCCCTACATTCCAGTTCCTGTTCCGAGAATGCCGCCTCCAAGTGTGATCGTTGGGCCGATGAACCAGAAGCCTGCATCTCCTGGCAGGCAGGCGCCACGTCCGATCGTTCGTCCAACGTTTCCAAGCAAGTCGTCGATCAAAGAACAATCTCTCCCTTCCGAGACTTTGGAGTCGAAGCCCCCTAACACGCCGATCATCATCGACAAGCTAGAGGGTTCAAGTGCAGACCTGAAACCATCCGAAACAACTACGCCGATTGTGCCGTTAGCTGAGGAGACGAAAGAGAAAGTGGCCGAAAAGCCCGCCGAGGGCTACAGGAAAAAGCCCCTCAAAGAAGAAGACTAACCGAGCTTCCACCTCTGCTGCCGTGGCCTTCGTATCAGAAAGCTTCCTCTCAACCACTCTTGCGTCGCGGGACCTTCAAGGCAAAGGGGGTTAATTTTTTTCACGACTGGTTTTCTGTCTGAACTGGATTCGGGTTTGTTTCTTTGAGACGGGCTTGTTATCGGCTTGTCTTGGGTTTTTCGATCTCCGTGTATTCCCCTTGGGATCAGCGTGGAAGATCGTGTTCTAGAAATCGTGGGCTTAGATTTCGAATCAGGGCTGATAATGGGCGTTTGGCCTTAGGTTTGGGGATTGCATTTGTTATCACTAAGACAGCCTAGGCCGGGTCACTTATATCTAGTCCGTTGGCAACGTGAATGAACCCTTTTTCTTTCTTGACTATTGTTTTTGTCGGAACCACTAAATATCTTGATGTTCTTAGTCTTCGCCTGCAATATTGGAACTCGAATCAAAGTATTATGCTCGCCAGTAGAATGGCGACTGTCGGGACTCGTTTCTCGTAGGTGATGAGAGTGGCGCGCTGTCAAGTCTGCGGAGTGCAGCTGTCTCGGTGGGCCCTCCGCTTCAGAAATCCGGCAAGGATAGCGCACTACCGGAACATCCATCCCGATTTTGTCAAATGGAATGGCCACTTCGTCAGAAAACTGATGGCTTCGGGCCTTCCCCTGATTGTAGGGGTCGCGTTCGCGAACTATTACTTGGCTCAATTGTACGGACTTCCCCGCTATCTCTCGTTGATTTTCATCCCTTACTTCTACATCGTAGTTCGTGCGTGGAGGCGAGACCTGGCACGGTTCAGACAGGATTGGACGAAGAGTCATCCTTCTGATACGCTAAGTCAGGGGTGACGAGTCCGGGTAGTCGCGAATGTTTAGATACGCTCAGGGACTCTAGTAGAGTGTCTCTGAATGCCTGAGCTTGATGATGTAGATGCCAGAATACTAGGGATTCTTGTCGAGGACGGGCGAAGGTCTTTTCGTGAGGTCGCCCGTCGAGTTGGCGTAACGACCCCGACGGTCCAAGCCAGAGTCAAACGAATGATGGACGAGGGTCTCATCAGAAAAATATCTCCGATCTTCGATGTCTCCAAATTCAAGCAAGGATTAGTCTTCCATCTCTACCTTCGAGTCAACCCTGCCGAGATCGAGAACATCGCTCACAAGCTCGAGAAAAACCCGGAGGTGCGCGGAATCTATCTTACCACCGGAGAAAACAACCTGACCCTCAGAGTCGCGGTAGAGAGTCTAGAGCAACTACAGCGGTTTACCGAAACGCTGAGCAACGATTTCGGAGTCAAGCAGAACTCAAGCCAGATGATCGTGAAGATCTTCAAAGACGATCAACCCGTTCTTATACGGCCAGGGATGGGGGTTGAACTCAAGTGCGAAACCTGCAACGGACCGATCTCGGGAAAACCTTTCGTGTTGAAAGTGGCGGGACGCGAGAGATTCTTCTGCTGCCAAACGTGTCTGGGAAAGTTTCGGGAGACCTACGAGCCCAAGCTAAAGGGACTCGCGATACCAATCGAGTCTTCCAGCTCCCATTAGCATCGCGAGCGCAAGCCACTGAGCTTTACATTTGTAAAGCCCAGCAGTTTAGAGATACTCCCCTCTATAGTCGGGTATGGCGAAAGATCCCGTCTGCGGTATGTATGTGGAGGAGGGTGAACACGCCCTCAAGACCATCCGCTACGGGACCACGTACTACTTCTGCAGCGAAACCTGCCTCATCCAGTTCCAAGCGCCAGAGAAAGCCCTTGCGCGATTAAGGCGACTCGTAGCACTCGGAGCCGTACTTACGGTTCCGATTGCGGGTTTAACATACCTTCCGATAATTTCTGACAGAGCCACAAACAATCTAGTGATGTTCGTACTATCTCTCCCAGTTCAGTTCGTTGTCGGGTTCCGGTTCTATCGTGGAAGTTACGACGCGTTAAGATCAAGAATCGGCAACATGGACTTGTTGATCGGCCTCGGAACCTCGGCAGCTTGGCTCTACAGTACCGTCGTAACCTTCGTCCCGGGATTCTTTCCCGGAAGCGAGACCTATTTCGAAACCTCCGCTATCATAATCACGCTGATTCAGACAGGTAATCTTCTCGAATACATTACCAAGGGTAAGGCTTCGGAGGCGGTTCACAGACTGTTGAGCCTGCAGCCCACAACGGCTCACGTGATACGAGTTGGCATCGAGACCAGCATACCCGTAGAAAAAGTCGAAGTTGATGACGTTCTAATTGTTCGTCCGGGAGAAAGAATTCCGGTTGACGGTAGAGTGGTTGAAGGAAGCTCGGCCGTCGATGAGTCGATGATTACTGGAGAGAGTTTGCCAAAAGACAAACGAAGCGGCGACGAGGTGATCGGCGCAACGATCAACAAGACCGGTCTACTAAGGATGAAGGCAACGAAGGTCGGGCAGGATACTGTTCTGTCCCAGATAGCCAAGCTGGTCGAAGAAGCTCAG
>VBBD01000007.1 GCA_005882895.1 Candidatus Bathyarchaeota archaeon
TGGAAGAAGACTCATGGAAAACAGTCCTTCCACAGGGTCGTGGTCTACATTGGGATTCCAAAGGAATACGAAGGAAAAACCTTCAACACTGTGTCTCATGCGAACGCGTCAAAGCTGAGAGTTCCATTCATCACTGTAGCTCAGCTAGCAGAAGAGATTGGAGGCATTCCCGCCTGAGTGAGAAGAAGAAACCGGTTCTCGAAACGGGTAAGCGAAAGACCGCGATAGCCCGCGCTGTCGTGAAACCTGGAAAAGGTCGAATCTACTTTAACGATCATTCTCTCGACTATGTTAGTCCCGAGGTCGTCCGGATGAAGATCCAAGAACCGCTCATCATAGCTGGGGAACGAGCCAAAGGAGTCGACATCCGCGTATCAGTAAATGGTGGAGGTTTCATGGGCCAAGCCGAAGCAGCCAGAATCGCGATCGCACGATCACTCGCCTCGTGGACAAAGAGCAGCGAGCTGAGAAAGAACTTCATCGCTTTCGACAGGGTAATGCTGGCTGGGGATCAACGGGTAACTGAACCGAAAAAGTTCGGTGGGCCAAGCGCACGACGAAGAAAACAGAAATCGTACAGGTAAGAATGAAATGATCATCCCGGTAAGATGCTTCACCTGCGGCAAGCAGATAGCTGACAAATGGGAAACATTCAGTCTCAGGGTTAGAGCCGGCGACAGACCAATCAAGGTACTGGACGAGCTAGGGATCCGACGATACTGCTGTCGAAGAATGCTCATAACTCACGTCGAAATAATCGACGAGTTCCTAAAGTACCCCCAAGTCTCCGCCAAGAAACGAGCCGAGATCATATAGACGAGGAACCATGTTGGAAAGCCAAGACATCGAGGATAGGGAAGCGATACCGAGAGCAGAAAACCTCCTCCTCTCTCTCGAAGAGCTCTTGGCTGCGGGCCTCCATATAGGCACACGAATCAAGACCGTGGACATGGAAAGGTACATTTTCAGAGTCCGCCCCGACGGCCTGTTCATCCTCAACATTGGCGATACCAACGAGAAGATAAGAATCGCCGCGAGGTTCATGGGCCGATTCGATCCTGGCAGAGTGCTGGCAGTATCCTCCAGACTTTACGGCAAGACCCCCGTGGAAAGGTTCGCGGAGATAACGAGAACGGTTCCGATTGTAGGCCGGTTCATGCCAGGGTTGATATCCAATCCTCTGCAGCCCCATCACGCAGAGCCTCAGGTCGTCCTAGTCACGGATCCTAGAGCTGACTGGCAAGCGATCAAAGAGGCTACGTCGGTAGGCGTGCCCGTCATTGCGTTATGCGACACTGACAACGTCTTTGCTGGTGTGGATTTTGTGATTCCGGTAAACAACAAGGGAAGGAGAGCCCTAGCCGTCGTCTACTGGCTGCTCGCTAGACAAGTGCTCCGCGAGAGAGGAGAACTTCCCCAAGATGGAACGATTCCCCAGACGGTGGATGATTTCGAAACGAAGCTTGCCGCCATGCCCATGGGACGAGCTTCCGGTGGAGAGGCGTGAAAACACGCCCTCCAGCACAAGCAGGCACCTTCTACTCTGATACTGAAGGCGCGCTCCGGACCCAGATACACAACTGCTTCCTGCATCCTCTCGGACCAAGAACAATCCCATCCATTCCCACCACGAACGACGACCAGCTTGTGGCGATTGTTGTACCACACGCGGGCTACGATTACTCCGGACCCGTCGCTGCCAACAGCTACTATCGCTTGGCTACTTCCGGTCTGAGAGAGTCCGTGATAATCTTAGGACCAAACCACACCGGCTATGGAAGCGGTGTCTCAACAATGATCGATGGGCAATGGGCAACTCCGCTTGGCGAAGTTCCTGTAAACAGCCCGTTGGCTTCCTCAATTGCGAGATTATCAGGCCTGATCGACGTAGAAGAGGAAGCCCACAAGAGCGAACACTCGATAGAAGTCCAACTTCCCTTCCTACAATTCATCTATCCACGACGTTTCCAGTTCGTGCCCATCTGCATGATGCTCCAAGACCTTGAAACGAGTATAGAGATAGGCAACGCTATCGCCAAAGCCTCCACTGGGACGGGAGCGATGCTTATCGCCTCATCAGACTGGACGCACTACGAGTCCTACGAATCTGCGAAGAAAAAGGACATGGAAGCCATTCAGGCCGTGCTCGAAGTGGACGAGAAAAAATTCCAAGACACGATCGAAGAAAACCACGTGTCAGCGTGCGGATACGGCCCGGTCACGGCTGTCATACATGCGTCCAAGATCCTTGGCGCAAAACGTGCCAAGTTGCTATCATACCAGACGAGTGGGGACACGGCAGGGGACAAGCGTTCAGTAGTCGGTTACGCAGCGATCGCATTTACGAAGTGAGCTCGTCCTCGCCATCACCCTCTCCAGTGACCGTCTCATCCAGAGCGCCTGGAAAAATCATATTGTCAGGAGAACAATTCGTCGTCCTTGGCGCACCGGCCGTCGCGATGGCTGTTAATCTCTACTCAAAGATAGATGTAAGCCCCTCTCAGAGTGGCAGGGTCGAAGTAACTGCTGACATTCCGCTTCATCTAGTTGGCGACGCCGACAAGCGATCGTCCTCTCCTGAGAATCAAGAGCTTCTAGAACCACTGCGCCTCGCAGCGAGTGCGACACTCGACCACCTAGGAACAGAAGAACAAAGTGTCCATGTGGATGCCAATTGCCAGATTCCTATCGGCGCAGGCCTCGGCTCATCTGCCTCTACTACAGTCGCAACCATCTCGGCGGTAGCCAAATCGAGAGGAAGGAGGCTCGACCGACGAGAAATCTTCAAGCTCGCTTTCATTCCAGAGAACTATCTTCATGGACACCCTTCGGGGGTCGACCAGGCAACTTGCACCTATGGCGGAATTATCCAGTTCAGAAAACCCTCAAGGATCAGGGCGATCGGCATCAAACGACCACCCATGATTCTTGTATGCGACTCCGGAGTCCACCGGTCAACCAAAGCCTTGGTAGGGTCAGTAGTCAGGAGATCAAGTGAACAAACAGATAGGTTCCAAACACACCTAGACGAGATCTCTACAATGTCGAATGCAGTGGTCAAGGCTCTAAAGAGTGAAGACGATAACGAGCTGGGGTCCTTGATGAACAGAAACCACGAATTGCTCCGTCAGATTGGCGTTTCAACAACCAGGTTAGACAGGCTTGTGGCTGCGGCCAGGAAAGGAGGAGCTCTCGGAGCCAAGCTCACGGGGGCTGGAGGCGGTGGATGCATGATAGCACTATGCGATGACAAGAAGTCCCGATCGAATATCGCCAGGGAATTACGAAAGTTGGGAGGAACAATTTACAACGTGTCCCTTGACGTGCGAGGAGTCGACTAATTCCCGATGACTCCGGTCGGAAAGGCAGAAAAAGAGCGCTTCCTACCTCCACAATCGAAGAAAGATAATGCCTGAAATCATCGTTCTAGTCGACGAGAAAGACAATCCAATCGGATACGAAGAAAAACTAGCAGCTCATCGCGGTGGTGGGAAACTGCACAGAGCCTTTTCCATCTTCATCTTCAATTCCAAGAACGAGGCGCTTCTCCAGCTCAGATCGAAAGCAAAGCACCATTTTCAGAGCCTGTGGAGTAACCCGTGTTGCAGTCATCCAACAAAAGGTGAAAAACTGGAGGCTGCAGTCCATAGAAAGCTGAAGCAAGAGTTGGGCTTTGATACCCCGCTGAAGGAGGCCTTCAGCTTTGTGTACAAGGCGACCGACCAGAAGAGCGGCTTGACAGAACACGAGTTCGATCATGTCTTTGTCGGGCAATACGATAGAGATCCGAAACCGAACCCTGATGAGGTCGACGATTGGAAATGGGTCACCCTCACCGAGCTCAAAAACGACTTAGACAAGAATCCGGGGAAATATACTCCCTGGTTTCCGATCGCATTTAACAAACTGCGAAAGGAAAACCTAGGTCTACCAGAGGCCTAGATTTGGAAACGTCTGTTCTAAACAGAAGCTCAACTATTGGTTCGTTCTACAAACTTCCCTTGGAAGAGAGACTCAGAATCGTCAAAGAGTTCGCAGGACTAACATCTGAGGAGGCTCAGACCCTAGCCAAGGGAACGATGCCGAGCGCGACTGCGCAGCGAATGATAGAGAACGTCATCAGCATGTTCCCGATTCCCCTTGGAATCGCCACGAACTTCCTGGTAAACGGCAGAGACTACTTGGTACCGATGGCCATAGAGGAGCCGTCAGTGGTCGCCGCGGCAAGCAACGCGGCCAAGATGGCACGACCAACAGGGGGCTTCACAGCTACTAGTACAGAGCCTGTGATGATCGGCCAGATCCAGATAGTGAAATGTCCTTCGCCGAAAGATGCTGAAAAGGAAATTCTCTCGGCGAGAAAAGAGGTTCTCGAAAAAGCCAACCAGCAGGATCCGATGCTGCTATCGATGGGTGGTGGGGCAAAAGATCTCCGCGTCAGGATTCTACCCAGTCAAGTCGGAACATTGGTCATTGTTGAGCTTCTGGTTGACTGCCGCGATGCTATGGGGGCGAATGTCGTCAATACGATGGCTGAGGCTGTTGCACCTATGGTTGAGAAGATTTCGAAGGGTCAAGCCCGACTACGCATCATTTCAAACCTTGCAGATAGAAGGCTTGCCAAAGCCACAACGACCGTTTCGAAAGAGGCCCTGGGCGGCGAGGACATCGTTGACGGGATTGTAGAGGCGTACGCGTTTGCTGCCGCTGACCCGTACAGATGTGCAACTCATAACAAGGGAGTCATGAACGGGGTAACCGCCGTCTGCCTAGCGACCGGGAATGACACTCGCGCGATAGAGGCAGGGGCTCATGCTTACGCGGCACGATCTGGACGCTACTCTCCCCTCACAACATGGAAGAAGGATTCTAAAGGAAACCTGGTCGGGACCATCGAAATCCCTGCTGCAGTCGGAATTATCGGAGGAGTCACCGCCGTCCACCCTATGGCGAAGATATGCCTGAAGATCCTTGGCGTAAAGACAGCGCGTGAACTCGGCGAGGTTATGGCCTCGGTGGGCTTGGCCCAGAACATGGCCGCACTACGAGCCTTGGCCGCGGAAGGAATTCAGAAGGGACACATGTCTCTGCACGCTAGAAATATCGCCGCAATGGCGGGAGCACAAGGTGATCTGATCGACTTGGTCGCGGACAAGATGGTCGCCGAGCGGAAGATCCGCTTGGATAGGGCTAGAGAGGTTCTGCTCGAATTATCCAGGTCAAAGGATAGCGGCGCCGCCCAAAAGAAAACCCACAAGGCCTAACAGCATCCATAGCAGAACTTGGCGTTTGACCGCTCGAACGTTCTCAGGCGTCTGATCGCCCACCAACCTATAAGCTGAGTAAAGAAAGCCGACATCGGCGATTATCACCGGAGGAAAATACAGCCAGGAGATCGTCTCGAGAAACGGCGGGAGGAAACTGAGCAGAACCGCGATGATAAACAATCCCGTAGATGTTAGCGCTGCAACCTTTGTTCCCCTGACTACTGCCAGGGTCCGGACTTGACGGAGGTTATCGCCCTTCACATCGGCTATTCCCTTTGCGACCTCTCGGGCAAAGTTTGCGAGAAACGCGACCACGGAGAAGATGAAGAGCAGGGGCCCAATCGAATTCACTGCGAGGCCTCCATAGAAGAAAGGCAGAGCGACGTTGAAGCTTACAACCGCATTTCCTATCAGGCCAGTCTTCTTTCCCCTCGTGTTATAGTAGACCATAAGCGCAAGAGCGAGAAGTGCAGTCAGAAACGTCCATAGACCAAGGAGCGCGGAGAATCCTATCGCAGCCACGGAGAGAGCTACTGCCAATACGACCGCGTCTCTGGTCCTCACCGTTCCGGAAGGGAGAGGCCGTTGCGGGCTGTTGACCTTGTCAATTTCAACGTCGTAAACGTCATTGGCTACCATCGTTCCCGCCATCATCAGTGACGCCGTCAGGAACCCGAAAACAGCCTCTGGAAGTCCAGGGAGTTTGCCGAGACCTATCGCTTCGCCAATGACTACTCCAAGCCCGATCATTATGGTATTTGGGGGCCGTATCAGCGTCAAGTATGCGCTCAAGCGAGCTGACGTTGCACGGCTAGACACGCTCAGAGCTCAGTCCCTCCACAGTTTTCGGCCTTGTGATTTCCACAACATCTGGCTGTTGGAATAAGGCTAAAAAGACTCCCGGAGGCTATGCAATGGTTCGACCAGTCTTGTCAGTCAAGAAGGAACCGACGCTTCTCGATGACCTCAACCAAGCTCTTGCCGGAGAAACCTTGGCTGCCTTTCGATACCTCTACTTGAGCAAGATCGCTAGCGGAATAAGCTCTCTTCCTCTCTCGAAGCTCTTCAAGGAGATGGCTGACGGAGAATGGGACCACGCCTCAAGATTCATGGAGAGAATCATACAGCTAGGGGGAGTGCCTATATCAAAACCGGTCGAGTGGGAAAAGAAGGCTTTCTTCTCTTATTCAGACCCACCGCGAAGGGGAAACGATCTGAAGGCAATGATCAAGGAAAGCCTAAAGCTTGAAAGATCCTCACTCGAATTCTACCAGAGACTCGCCAGCAAGACTCGAGATACCGACATGGTTACTCACAAGATGGCGATGGATGCAATGGCCGATGAAGCACGCGAGGAACGGAAACTTACCGCGTTGCTAGACTGACCGCTCAGAAGTCTTCTAAACCCAGCCTCTGATCTGCATAGCATCTCGGACTTTTCCGATAGCGTAGACGTAGGCTCCGGTCCGCATATCGACATTCTGCTCCTGACTGGTCTTCCAAACCTCGGCAAACGCCTTCTTCATAATCGCCGTTAGACGATGGTCCACTTCCTCAGCAGTCCACCAGAGGTGTTGGAGATTCTGGACCCATTCAAGGTAACTTGTACTGACCCCGCCAGAGTTTGCCAGAATATCCGGTATCAGAGTGACGCCCTTCTTGAAGAGAATGTCATCCGCCTCAGGTGTCGTCGGCCCATTCGCGCCTTCTGCGACTAGCTTTGCCTTGATGCTTCGAGCGTTGTTTTCGGTAATGACGTCCTCTAGGGCCGCCGGCACGAGTATGTCTACGTCTAGTTCGAGTAGTTCCTCGTTCGTAATGTTCTCGGAGCTAGGCAAGTTCGCCAGGCTCGTGTTCTTCTTCTTGTGCGCTGCGACTTCGTTGAACCAGAGGCCTGTCTTCTTGTGAATTCCTCCTTTCGAGTCGGAGACGGCGACAACTTTGACTCCGGCTTCTTCAAGGAACATGTGGGCGAACGAGCCTACGTTTCCCCACCCTTGGATTGCGCAAGTTGCCTTCTTCAGATCGATCTTGAGATGTCTCGCGGCTTCCTCAACCGTGACTGCAACTCCTTTCCCGGTGGCCGAGTCCCTTCCAAGAGATCCTCCAATTATTATCGGCTTACCTGTCACGACTGCGTTCGCGTTGTTCCTGTCCACTTTGCTGTATTCATCCATGAACCAGGCCATCGTCTGAGAATCGGTGTAGACATCAGGCGCTGGAATGTCGCGGAACGGACCGACGATTTCGCTTATGAGCGAGAAAAATGTTCTGGAAAGCCTCTCCAGTTCGTGTTTGGACAGGAGTTTCGGGTTAACCGTGACTCCTCCTTTCGCGCCCCCGAACGGGATGCCTGCGACCGCGCACTTCCACGTCATCCACATGGATAACGCCTTTACCTCTTCGATGGTAACGTTCGGGTGATATCTGATTCCACCCTTGTAAGGTCCCAGGGCGTTGTTGTGCTGGCTTCTGAATCCTTGATAGAGGAGGATTCTACCGTCGTCCATTTTGACAGGGAAGTTTATGCTGAGAATTCTTCTAGGCTTTCGAAGAATCTCCTGAACGTTCTCGTCCAGCTTCATCAGGTCAGCGGCCCGCTGGAACTGTTCTACAGCAATGTCGTACTGGGTTTTCTGCATGCCGAGGCTCGATGGAGCGGCTTCGTGCTTAGAAGTGGTCTCTAGCAATCATTATGCCTTCGAATCGGAGAGCAGCAAGAAACTTCCCATTTAGACCTTTCCTCAGAATTCAGGGAAAAACCTAGTTCTAGTTTTTCATCGAGTGAGAAGAGTGGAAAACTGACGGACAAGCCCTTTTAAAAAAAACAGTGAAAACCCTCATTCTTCGTTACCGCATATCACGGTATTTTTCGTAACACAACACCCGTAGCTCAAGCCCTCCCATTTCCTAGGGGATTACGCATGGCAATAGCGAACCGCCTGCTACTATACGTCATGTCTTCCGGGTTACTTCACCAACCGTCTTTGGAAGGATGCACTCCGCCGGCAGCTCACTTCCTACTCCCTCTTCGGGGATGCTTCTCGCCGGATCAGCCGAGCGTTTGACGTTGACCGGTTGCCGCGGCCATCTCGATCGCGTTCAGCATGCGATGGCGCGTGACCGCGTCGTCGAACGTGGGGCAGAGATGCGTTCCCTCGCGATAGTCGCGCGCGAAACGCGCGTATGCCTGGGCGACGTTGGTGGAAGGGCCCGGGCCTTGCGGCGGCGACCACCGATACTGCTCAGGCACGAGCAGGACCTCGAGCGATGACTGCGCGCCCTTGCCGCCGCGTATGGTCATCTCGAAGATCTGAGCTTGGCCGCCGGCGGCGGTGAGTTGCAGATCGCCCTCGGTGCCGTTGATCTCCCAGAGCAGGTTAGTGCCGCGCGAGACGCCGCCGCGATAGTGGATCGAGAGTGCGGCCCCGCCCTCGAGCAGTCCGGTGACGCACACCTGATCCTCCGCGGTCATGGGCTTGCTTTCGCCGGTCTGCGCGATCGTGAAGGACTTTCGGCGCACAGTCATTGTGGCCGAGAGCTCTCGCACTTCGCCGAGGCAGTGGCACAGTGCGTCCGCCGCGTGGCCGAGTGCGATCGAGAGCATCGTCGCGCCGTTTTTCTTGTCGTTGAGGTAGGCGTTGTAGGGCTCCACCGTTGGTCCCCAGCCCATTCCTGAACCGATCAATGTGGTGGAGAGCACCTCACCGACGTAACCTTGTTTGATCAGGTCATGCACGTAGGCTACCGACGGCGCAGAGCGGGCCTGTAGTCCCGCGACGGCGAGGACGCCCTTCTTCTTCGCCAGTGCGGCCAAGGTCTGCGCCTCTTTCAAGCCGTTACCGAGCGGCCATTCGCAGTACACGGCCTTGCCCGCGCCGAGCGCTGCAGACGCTAGTTCGAGGTGATACGGCACCTTCACGGTGACAGCGACGACGTCGACGACAGCGCTGTTCACGAGGTCTTGGTAGTTGTCGAATGCGACAGGCGCACCAAAGAGCTTGCTGGCGGCGTCGGCAGATTCGCGTCGGCTGGTGGACAGCGCCGTGATCTCGAAGTCATCCGAGAGCGACTTCAAAGCAGGAATGTGTGCCTGCGCCGCCCATCCGCGATCCGGGTTGGCGCCGATGATGCCAACACGAATCCTCTTCGTTCCACCCTTGCTCATAGCGGTCTTCACATCTTTCTCTCCTAAAAAATTGTAAGCCGCGGATCCGCGGAAAGCGACAAGAACGCCTTCAACTGTTGAACCAGTAGGCACAGAAAAGTAGTTTGGCTGTGGGTATCCCGGTAGGAGAAGCGTAAGGTCCTCACACGAGCCTTTTTATAAAGAAACTAGGTGTTTTCTCTCTCCGTTTCGGGAAAGGAGTTTGAACTAAGACAATGTCCGCAAAACCCCATCTCAACCTGATAGTGATGGGTCATGTTGACCATGGAAAGAGTACGCTGACAGGTCATCTTCTGTTCGATGCGGGATACATTGACCAGAAGACCATCGAGCAGTACGCGAAAGAATCTGAAAAGACAGGAGCAGGTGATACTTTCAAGTACGCCTGGGTCCTAGACACGATCAAGGAAGAGAGGGAAAGAGGAGTTACCATCGATCTCTCTTTCCAAAAGTTTGAGACACCGAAGAATTTCTACACGATCATAGACGCGCCCGGACACCGGGACTTCATCAAGAACATGATCACCGGCGCCAGCCAAGCGGACGTCGCAATTCTTGTCATTTCGGGTAAGAAGGGCGAATTCGAAGTCGCCGTTGGACCTGGAGGACAAGCGAGAGAGCACGCTTATCTTGCAAGAACTCTCGGAGTGAAGAACCTTGTCGTGGCCATCAACAAAATGGATGACCAGACAGTCAAGTATTCTGAGGAACGCTACAAGGAATGCCGGAAAGAGCTGGAAGGATTGCTCAAGACCGTGGGCTTTGACGTTTCAAAGGTCCCGTTCGTGCCGACCAGCGGATGGCTGGGCGACAACCTGTCGAAGAAGAGCACGAACACGCCCTGGTACAAGGGAGTTACAGTGTACGATGCCCTTAACGATTTCATTCCGCCACCGAAACCCTTGGACAAGCCTCTTCGCGTTCCGATTCAGGACGTGTACACAATCACCGGTGTTGGAACTGTCCCGGTAGGACGCGTCGAGACGGGTATTGTGAAAGATGGTGACAAGGTCATCTTTAATCCCTCCGGAAAGCTCGGCGAGGTAAAATCGATCGAGACCCATCATGTTCGGATGACGAAGGCTGAGCCTGGAGACAACATCGGCTTCAACATCAGAGGAGTTGCAAAGAACGAGATCGGACGGGGAGAGGTTATGGGCCACACGGACAAGCCACCGACGATAGCGAAAGAATTCATCGGACAGATCATCATAATCTACCACCCAACTGCCATCGCTGCAGGATACACCCCGGTGCTTCATGCGCACACTGCTACGGTCGGGGTGACTTTCGAGGAACTGATCAAGAAAATCGACCCACGAACAGGCCAGGTGGTCGAAGAGAAGCCTAGTTTCCTCAAGGTCGGCGACAGTGCCCTGGTGAAGATGAAGCCCTTGCACAACATGGTCTTGGAAGCGTTCTCGGACATTCCAGAACTTGGAAGGTTTGCTATCCGCGACATGGGCAGCACCGTCGGGGTCGGCGTGGTCAAAGAGATCATCACGAAAGGCTAGCTCAACACCACAGTAACTGTCCAAGGTACTCTACGACTCCAAGAACGAGTCCACAGATCTTCTGTCTTGCTGGCATTGCCTCAAACGGTGTTCTTTGTTTGAAGAACGCCTGAATTCAATACCGCGGTTTCCGCGGGAGTTTACACCAAGGTTTTTAACAGCACCGGACCCGCCCTAGCCCTTCGCTACAAAGGTCGACAATGAAGGTGTCTTGGGTTGGTTTCCAAAGCTAGAATTCGCCTGTCCAGCACTGACCCCCAGGACATCAATACAATTTGCACAGAAATACGCGACATCGCCGACAAGACAGGCGTCAAGCTGAAAGGACCCATACCGTTGCCAACCAAGAAGCTCATCGTCCCATCAAGAAAATCGCCAGCCGGACAAGGAACACACACGTTCGACAAGTGGGAGATGAGGATTCACAAACGCCTCATCGACGTGGACCCAAACGAACGATTCTTGAAAAGACTGATGAGGATAAGAGCACCTGACGATGTTTTTATCGAAATAGAACTACTGTAGGGACTACTTTCTCATTCGTCCGACAGAATTCGACTTTCGCTTTCGCGGCCGTCTTACGAATATTGCGAGGCTGCCAAGTACGATCATAGAGGCAAACCCGACGGTGACATATGACACGGACGAATCAACGACATTGACTCTTACAAAGACGTCGAGACTCACTTGCGAGTTGAATGCGGTCAGTGCTACATACCGCTGCCCTAGGGTCGCGTTCCAGGCAGCAAAAATCGTAATGCTCGTAGAATAGGGAACGCTGGCTGGAACAATATCTGATTGAGAGGAGCTGTAGATCTGTGGAGGATAATAACCCGGGGCGTCCTGAGTCACCGCCGACGAATTGAGCGAGAATTTTCCCTGGTCCGCTGAGTTGACAATAACCGATACCGGCCGGGACCCACCCCTCTGAATTACTACGTCAGGCAGCACGCTGCCAAGGCTAATCGGGACCGGTACACTCGCGTTCACGTAACCTATCTGGCCCAGTGCCCAGGCGACGAACCAAACGAGATTATTCGGCCCTGGCATCGCCCACCACATCAACGGGATGGAACTTCCAGGGACCCAATACTCGGTAAGGACGCCGGTCAAGGGGTCATAACGAGCAATCCGCCCGGCAATGTGTTCCGAGAACCAGACCATGTTCTTTGCGTCGATAAAGATGGCATTAGGAAGCCCGTTGATGCAGTTGTCCGGACAATAACCAATCGGAAACACCTTCCAAACGTTTGTGAGCGGATTTAACACTCCAAATTGGTTGCTACCGTGATCAGTAAACCAGACGTTGCCAGAAGAGTCAACTGCGACCTGTATTGGTGCGGCCAGGTTCACGTACGAAGGGGGAGAAAACTCATCGGGGACGGGAGAGACCTCAGGAACAAGACGACCAATTTTCTTAGACCCGGCCTCGGCAAACCATATTGTCTTCCCAGAGGGAGAAACGGTAATGCCTTGAACGATGGCCCCGCTCGTTCGAACCGGATAGGTCTGATTCAAGTGACTCAACGGGTCGTACATGGCAATACTACTCGCCCCAGATGAGCCCACCATGGACATCCATATTCGACCTTGAGTGTCATTCGCGAGGTACTGTAGGCTTTGGTCTGGAAAGGTAATCGCCTTTGTCTCGCTTGTTTGGTCCGTACTCGTGTCGTAGAAGGCCAGTGTCGAGTTCTCAGTGAACCAAACCTTCGTTGAAGGATTCACCGGATCGGCAAGAATCGAACTTACGATCACGTTTGGGAGACTTATGACTCCTTTCGAGGTTCCATCGATGAAGAATTCTCTGATTTGGGAAGTAGGAGGATTCCCTGTGGCTATGCCGGCAACCCAAATCGTTGAGCCTGTTGGATAGATGAGCCAAGGGCTCGGGCTTCCACTAGGGACCTTCGGCAGAAGAGTCACATATTGTTGAGCACTGGTCTGGAGGACAAGGGCGGGCCCTGCGGCCTGGGGAGGATGAGTTAGCGCGTTACCTAATGCCGAGAGAGCAATAAGAATCAGGATTGGTCCGATCGAGTGTGATAATCGCATGATCATCCTGGCGTTGCCTAGGTTACATTTAGGAGACCAGTCCGCATGAATTGGTGGACTGTGCAAACGCCGAGTGAGCAGTACATAGTGAACTGCCCTATTTTGGTCGCTTGGAATTTCAATGTCTGGGGGGGGCTTCCTCCGACAATTTCCAAGCCGCTGTTGGAGTAGTAAGTCACTGCGAACCCGTGAGCCTGTGTGTCGTTGTTAATTATGGTGATCTCAACCCTATCGCATTGGTGAACTGTGGTGACAGGCCAAGGACCAGTTTGAGACTTGCTCCCGTTGTACCCGTTTAGATCAGCAACAATCGTGATGGAGCGAGTGGCTCCACTCACACCCGAACAGGGAGATGGGGGAGGGCTGAGTACTACTGCGAACACTCCGCCTGCTGCGAGAGAAGTGGCAACGAGCGCGATTATGACCATCTCGCTAGTTCTCAACGATCACACCCAAGGTTCTCAGCCTGATATACGGCCCGGACTAGAAGTTTGGAGGAACCCCGCTAAATAGAGCCATGGTCAATACGTTCAACAGGACATTGGCCCGTAGAGCACAGGTACCAAAGGAACATGATCTGGCTCTCTAGGCTAAAGAGGACCATGAGCTCGAAAGGCTTAGCCTAGGCTACTTTTGAACCTGCCGGGCTATCCGTATGTTATGACTATGTTATCAGGCACACAGGGCTGGAATACGCAAAGAGCGGTAGAGGACGCTGCTTTGCGGGGGAAAACGTAATTTTGAAAGCTAGTGTCGGGATTGCCATTTACAGTCATGTTTAGGTGGTGTGTCCCGTCTACTTTGTGGTCGAAAATCTGAGTAGAGTTGAAGATAGCCGTAGTGGGATTGTTTGCCCAATGTCCCCAGAGAAGGAACCAGTCGCCAAGCGTGTAGTCTCTGTTTTGATCAGTTTCAATATGGAGGGTACCAGTCGCGTCATGGGTGTGAATCGGTTGCTGACATCCATTGTCGAATGTTCCAGGCGATGGGGGAAGGGCAAAGTTGGCCCCGTTTATGGAGATAGTCAAATTTGGGTGGGAGTGGTAGGCTTGACCCTCAACGCAATGGCTCAGATAGTCAGGCAGCGGTACAAGGTTCGGTGGCGGGCGCAAGAAGACGATGGCGACTACGATTACCGCAATGAGAATTATCGCAATAGCCAAGGTGGTTAGTGCTCTCTGTCGGCGTTTTCTCTTGACATCCCCGAGAATCTTCTGCTTTCGGGTCTGGGTCTGAGACATCGAGAGCGACCTATGCAGGAATTCGAGTGCGTTCGAGCAATAATATCTTTCCCGCGGAACTCGAAAAGAGAGAGGATAAGACCCTAAGACCTTCAGTCGAGATGGAGAGCCTTAAGACATATTTGAGAAGGCTGTCGAGGGGTTTCTCCTGCGGGGGTACCAGAGTCAGGTCAAATCATCTGACTAAATGGGCGGGTCGCGCCTAGCACGCGCGCGCTACACTCAAGACCCAATACCGCAAAGGCGTCGGAGCGATTAATGCCTTGGCAAAACGCGGGTGTGCTATCCCGTGGCGTAGGCCTTCGTGGGTTCGAATCCCACCCCCCGCACCAACTTATCATACTGTGATGGACACATCAAGGGTGAGCAGTCAGAATATCGGGGGTAGGGCTCGCTTTGACTTCTCTCCAGGTGAAGATCATTACGGGAATTATTACGCCTATCATGAACGCCAGAACTATCAGATTTCCAAAATCTAGGGGAATGATGTCTTGTATGCCAGTTCGGAAGAGTATCCCCGCAATGATGAATATTATGCCGCCGTAAAATAGACTGCGTGCCCCTGCTCTCGTTCCGAAGGTCTGGATTCTTTCGGGACCCCACTTCTTCGCGATTTGGAGGACGCCACCGAAGAGCGAACCAATTGCTAGCAACACGATTAGTGTGCCAAAGCCGAATGCTGCCCCCGGTGCGAACCCAAGGTATGCAACAGGCATTGCTGGAACGGCGACCAAATAGATGAAAGTGGTGAACAGCCCAGTGTCCACGCCGAAGCCCGCGATGAACCCGTGGATTACGCACCAGTGTGTGGGAACCCGTCTTGAGGCGCCTTTCTCATCGTAATGCGTTTTAGCATGAGTGCGCAGGAATCGAGCAAGGGGATGCCAAGACGGCAATTTCCCGGACAATATCAGATATCCCGCGAGGGACATGGCGATTCCGACAGCTACGTAGACGAGTGCGTTCAAACCTTCGTCGAAGGCGAGATAACTAGCGAGCGCGAAGTAGACGAGCTGGGCCATAATTGCGCGTTGGAGTGTAAAGGCTGAGGCGAAGAACATGCCTGAGAGCATTCCTCCTCTCCCAGTAGCTGAACCCACTGAATAGCTGAAAGTGATAGGCCAAGTGTGTTCGTCTGGAATGACCCCGTGCAGCATTCCGAGCCCCAGAGAGCCCAGCAAGAGAACGATCCATTCCGGGAGAAGAGGGATCACGGCACGAGAGATGGAGATGGAATTATTAAGTATTTTCTGGATTTTAATAACTCTAATATAAGCAGTCACCTGGAAATTATTATGGCACAGTCAAATGCCCATCGTTAGCGTCTCGTTACCCGACGAACTAGTCGATTCCATGACTGCGATTCAGGAATCCCAAGGATATGCCGGAAGATCTGACGTAGTCAGAGCTGCAATACGTCTCCTGCTATCTGACTCAAGAGAGAAAGCGTCACTCACCGGCCGAGTAGCTGCAATTCTCGTGGTTACACATGATGAATCGAACGAAGAGCCAATCACTCGGTTGAAGCACGCTTACGATGACATTGTGCGAACCCACATTCACAATAAAATGGGCCAAAACAACTGTTTCGAACTGTTTCTCCTAGAGGGAGAAGGAAGGAAGGTCGCTTCAATGACTAGTGCATTCCAGAAAGAGAAGAAGCTGAAAAGCGTCAGGCTTCTCGTGGTCCGATAGAGAGTTGACGAAGGGTTCAGAGGTACACAGCGAGACCATAGAATCTGAGATCTTTGGATCGATTTGAAACCCGACACTTTCATCGAAATGACCCGGCTTTGAATCGACGCGAGATTTGCAGTAGCGGTTAGATCTTAGCCTGAATGGAATAGAGCCGCGAAGTAGATCGTGAGGAGTCCAAGGGTTATGAGCACCGCCATCGTCATCGATTCCTTCGAGCTTGCAGGGTTCGCCTTGTTGAACATCGATCCAAAGAGCCTCACCGCGGCATAGATCGCCGTTCCGGTGCCCAGGGCGTAGAAGTAGCTGCTGTCGTAGGTTAGGTAATAGCCGCTGGCAGCGCCGATGAGCGAGGGAATCGCGAAGACTATGCTCAGAATTGCAAGGTCTCTCAGGCGACCTGTGGTATTCTTAGCGTGCTGGATAGAGTATGCGCAATAGCAAGCGCCTATTATCATAGGTTCAAGTGCCTTGTGCAGAACATATGCTACTCCGCCGGAAACGCCGCCGAATGTGTCCAGAAGCGACGTGCTTGTTGTCAGCGCAGCAGTTCCCCCGAAGGCTGCGCCCTCGCCGAGCCCGTGGACGCCTAATGCCGCTGCAACTAGCATCGGTATCGCCAAGCCATACTTTCCAATTGCTAACTCAGGCGAGAAGATATTTCGATTACGATCAATTGAAAAGAAGAAGAGAAGGCCGATGGCAAAGAGTCCTACGATTGCAAGCTGACCTGCACCTCCAGAGAAACCCGAGTTGACATCGAGGCTTGCTGCCCCGGTTATCGTGTCGACGAAAAACCAGAACAAAATCCCGAATGCAAATGCCGCAACGTATCTTGTCTGAAATTTCATTCCCACCAACACAATAAGGGACAACCCTACAAACGCGGGAATCAGCGTCGACGCAGTCCACGGAAGGAAACTCTCAGCGAATCCCAGCATGAGCAAGTGTCTCAAGCCTATTGTTCTAAGGTTTTTTGGCTCAAGTTACGAACAGGACAAAGAATATCCTTTGAGTGCGAGACTAACTAGCTTCTTGTTCGCAGTTTGAGCCATAACTTTCTTAATCATCGGACGCCAGTCTGTACATTCCCATATTCGCAGCGTAGTTAGGTTTCCATGCAACTTACCTTGCCGGTCCACTCGGAGACTAGTGGTAACGGAAAATTAGCTGGGAGCTCAAGCGGGGAAGAGTCCGCGCGAACAAGACTTTTGCGACGGGTGCTGGTGATCGTACTCATCGTCGTGGTAGTCACCGGGTTTTTCGCTGCGGCGTATACGTTTCATTTCTTCGGTCTCGGGGCAACCAACTGTTGGGCCCGTCCCGCGAGCGTGCCGGCAAGCTCTGCCTACTTCGTCGTCGTGATGGCTAACGAAGGGATGAATGTCGGGTTCAACGGTAGCAAGTTCCAAAGCGGCTCTTGGCCTATAATGAATGTAACGCTGGGGAGAAACGTTACGATTCATGTCATAAACAATGATACAATTCAGTCTCATGGATTTGCGATACAGAGCTACTTCAACGGTTTTGCGCTGGGTCCCGGCAAGTGTAGTGATGTGACGTTTACAGCGGATCAACCTGGCTCGTTCTTGGTTTATTGCTACATTTCCTGCACAATCCATGTGTTCATGCAGAATGGGAAAGTTAACGTGAACCCTTGAACGATGGAAGGAGCGACGTGGCTATCCATGTTTAACGTCACCGACGGGCTGGTGCATGTTCTCCTCGTGGCTTTCTCGGCCTTAGTCCTGTTGATCTCTCTGCTCGCGTACGTCGGTCGGAGAGACTCGAGGTATCTTTTTCTCTCGCTAGCTTTCGCCTTCCTCGCGCTTAGCCAAGTAGTCGAGCTAGTTGAGACCATATTTTTGTCGAATCAGTTGATCTTCATTCCCCTAACAGGGGTACACTTGTCGCACTTTCTAGACTTCCTGATGCTGTCTAGCTTCAGCTTGGCCTTGCTTGTTCGAAATGGAGAGAGCCTTGGGAGTTCAGGGAAACAGTAGGGTCAGGGTCAAGCAGCTTGTCTCGCTTGCCCCAGGCGTTCACCTAAGAGAACTCCAGCGACTCCTGGGCATGTCATTCAATTCTACACGGTACCATGTGGACAAGTTGACGACGGCCGGCGAAATTATCCGAGTAGAAGAAGGAGGGTATTCTCGGCTCTATCCCGCCGGGATCAGCGAAGCAGAAAGGGCCATTTTCACCCTTGTTCGCGGCGAGACGGATAGGAAGATCTTGGCGAGTCTAGTTGCTGACCCAATCCTCTCAAACAAACAGCTATGCGAGCAAACAAACCTGGCGAAATCCACCGTCAGTGAACATCTAACGGGACTTGTGCGAGCGGGCATAGTCAAGACGCGACAAGTGACCGAGAACTTTGTTGCATATGAACTGGAGCAACCTGATCAAATCCGATTCCTGTTGAGGAGCCAGAACCCGAGTATTCTCAAGAAGGCAAGTGACCGATTCATAGACCTGTGGGACTTCTGAGACGGCAGGGCATGCGCTTGAAACTTCAGAACAAGCGACGCTTAGCTCTGACATTCGTCATTATCAGCTTTCTCTCACTATCTACAATAACCTTGGGACAGCCATACGGCCTTCTCAAAGCAACGGGAAGCAGTCTGGTCTCTCAACAACCCAGTTCCAGCTCTCCGATTACAGAATTCCCTATACCTTACGCGAACCCCGGGCCGAATGCAATTGTCTCTGCCCCGAATCACATCTTCTGGTTCGTGGAATACAACACAGGCGAAATCGGCGAGTTCAACGAGACAGCAAAAACCTTCAGTCAAATTCCGATACTCGAGACAGGAGGGGCCATCCCGGCATCGTTGGCATTGGATGGTTTTGGCAGAATCTGGTTTACTGATCAAAACAAGAATAATCCTAGTGTCTGGGTTCTCAATGCGTCCGCGTCTCCTGTAACGTTCCACCAATACTTGACGAACACGTCGAATTCGACACCCGTCTTCGTCATCGTAGACAATAGCACCAACGACGTATGGTTCACTGACACAACCGCCAACAATATTGGAAAAATCGACCATCTGACAGGTCAAATTACAAAATTCACTCTTCCGACCTCGAACTCAGGCCCCGCTGAGCTTGCCCTCCAGAACGGTACGTCATACCTGTGGGTCACCGAAAGTTTTGCGAACAAGGTTACCCGGTTTGATATGGCGTCTCACAATTTCCAGGAATTCACGCCCTCCGTCTCACTAGTTTCGCCGGTGGGGATCGCTGTCGACAAGAACGGGAACGTGTGGGTCTCGGAGCACGGTGCGAGTTCAATCGCGGAGTTGATCCCATCTAATTCGACCTTCAGAAAGTATCCGACCACCCAACCCTCAACCTACAAGACGACGGCTCCAGCAACAATCGCTATCGACAAGCAAGGCCGATTCTGGTTTGTCGAACACTTCGGAAACAGGGTCGGACGGCTAGACCCTGCGACCGGGATAATGGATGAGTTCGCTATTCCCACCTCGGGTCTTGCATACTCCCTCCGTAACGCACTGGACCCTAGTGGCAACTTCTGGTTCACAGAGTACACGGGGAACCAACTTGGAATGATCCCGTGGAACGCGACTTCCCCTATCGCTCCTAGCTCAATGCTAGCTCCTCTAACAATGAACGCCGGCCAAACAGTCACCTCGCAGATCTCCCTGTCAGGTACTACAGCGAGTTCCGTCACCGTCAACTTGAATGTCACAAGCACATTCACAACCTACGGCCAAACATCCGCGAGCGAGGTAGCGCTGTCAAACTACAGTCTCGTGCTCAACCCGAATCAAGCCAAGACTGTCACTCTCTCGATCACCCCGGATGGCAGCTTACCTTCCGGACTCTACACAGTGGGTATTGTCGCAACGGATGGGAAGACTTCGTCAGTTGGTGTTGTCTTTCTCCAAGTACACGGCACCTTCTCAATACTCAATCTTCTCCAAACCTACCTCCCGGCGATCCTAATCGCTGCCGCTTCGGTCTTGGTACTGACGAGCATCCTGATTAGAAGAGGGAGGGCAAGGTCGGCTCCGCTGGATTCGAACACTAAGCTTCCGCTCGGCACGATCATAGTCATCGGGACAATTCTAATCGTGCTTGCCGTACAAGCGATACCTCCTTCGACAGCCAAGTGTATAGGCCTTCCCCCGCCTCCACCGAACGGACAGCCAGCCGGGCCAGACTATATCGGGCTGGGCTTGGACATTGGATCTCTAGCCTTCTTTGTCGTGGTACTCTATTTGATACTAAAGAGCCGACGCAAGAACAAGCCTTCTAGTCCAGGGTAGCCGCGCTAGAGTTTCGAGTACCAGATGTAACAGATTGTTCCCAGCAAGGCAAAGGCGAGTGAGGGTCCGGCTAGGATCAATATCGATCCTAGGGAATCGCCAGCTGGGACTTGTGCAAAAGAAATGGGCGACAGTTGCCGGAACGCCTGAATAGCCCAGGTCATGGGGTTTGACGCTACTATTGGGGCTAGGACACGAGGAAACACGCTCACTGGATAGAACAATGCGCTGAGGAAGGACAGGTAGAGCTGGATTGCGCTTCTGACGGTGACCCACATTTCTATGCTCGAAGAGAACGCGGAGATAGCCATGGAAAGTCCGACTATTCCCAGCGAGAAGAGACCTACTATCAAATAGGCTACGAAAATCTTTTGAGTAAAAAGTATCCCATAGAGGTAGCATATGACAAGGGTCCCAGGGAAGGTCGCTATCACGCTTCTAACGACTCCGCCTAAGACCCTTGAGAAAGCGAGAATCGGCCTCTGCACCGGAAGGGTCAGAAGGTACGATGTTAGGTCTTTGATGTACTTCTCACGCCATACATCTCTGCCGGACTGGAATGCGGCAACCATCGCCGTTATGAGGTTCGATCCGGGCGCGATGAAGAGGAAGTAGTTCTCGCCTTGGCCGGTAACGAGTCGGCCGAAAGTCGCGGCTGTCACAAAGAGGTCGATCGCAAAGTTTGCGAACATTATCGCGACAAGAAACGCGTCGGAGAAGAGGATCCGAACGTCTCGCTCGATGATCAGCGGGATGAGTCGCGTATTGCTCAACCGTAGATTCCTCCTTCCAGACGGCGGAAATAGAACGCGGCGCCCAACCCAAGGAAGATTACGACGAACGCTACCAGCCCCGCGATCGCGGGAATGTCCAGAGTGAACCCGACAAGAGAATTACGCGCAGTGTCAGCGGCAAACGAAACCGGCGAGAAAGGGGCGAACAACGAGACATAGAACGGCATGAAAGCGATTGGGTAGAGAGCCGTGCTTCCCCTCGACACTGCGAGCTCAAGGAGGGCAAGAACCACGTCAAATCTGTTAGCGCTCTTCACGCTCACGGCCACGGTTATCGACATGCCAGTAACGCCGAAGGCCAGGAGGAAGAGCGATACGAGAGCTGTTAGGATCGAGAGCGGTTGGTTGAACCCCCAAACGAAGGCGACGATGACAAACATTGGTATGGTGTAGATTATGGCTCTCATCGCTCCGCCGAGCGCTCTTCCAATGATGAACTGCCGTCTTGCGATTGGAAGCGTTAGCAGATAATCGAGTACTCCCTCTTCCGCTTCTTCGAAGATGTCGTAGCCGATGACAAACGAGATGGAAGCGATCGTCGCTACTACGCTCCCAACGGCGTAGTACTCGAAGAAATTGAGCCCCGGAATATGGATGAGTCCGCTAATGAGGAACGCAAAGACAAAGAGCTGTATGATGAAGGCCAGACTTCGGGTTATGATGATCCAAGGGGTCCTGAAGAGGACCGATACATCTCTGAGAGCCATCTGAAGGATGAGATGCGTGGGTGATTCTGCGGCTATGGTTGTCTTACTCGAGCCGTTGGCCGGTGTATGTGAGGAAGACATCTTCCAGACTGACCTCCTTCAGTTTGACGCTTTCGATCTTGAACCCTTGAGTGCTCAGGGTGTCGACTATCTTTGGAAGAAGAAGTGTGCCTGAGTTAAGGAAGACCAGGATCCTGTTGTCCTGTTTCTTGACATCATGTACCTCTGGGAACTTGGTCAACATGTCGGGTCTGAATTCGGATCCATCGTTCAGTGTAAGCTCTAACACTTCTCCGCCCTTTACGGTTCCCTTCAACTGTTCCGGGGTTTCACTGGCAACCAGCTTGCCCTTGTTGACTATCGCAACTCTCTCGGAGAGACGCTCAGCCTCGTCCATCATGTTCGTGGCTACAATGACGGTCGAGCCCTCGTCCCTCAGTTGGCGTATCATCTTCCAGACCAACAATCTGCTCGGGACGTCGAGGAAGGCGGTAGGTTCGTCGAAGACCGCTATGCTCGGCCGCTGAACCAGTATCTTCGCATCCTCCACTTTCTTCTTCATACCTCCACTCATCAGCCAGGTCCGCTTCTTACGTGCCTCCCAAAGGTCGAGAGCTTTCAGGACGTCTTCCACGCGACGTCGGCGCTCGTCTTTGTCAAAGGTCGTGGTCATCTTGAGGTGCCAGTTCAACACCTCGAACCCACTCAGGATTCCGTCCACCCGTGGATCCTGGAAAGCGATTCCGATAAGTCTCCTAACCTCGTTAGGCTGCTTCACAACATCAAAACCGTTGACTGTTATCGTCCCGCTCGTGGGGCGATAGACCGTTCCCATCATAAGCATCAGAGTGGTCTTTCCAGCACCGTTCGGACCGAGAAGCCCTAGAATCTCTCCATCCTTGATTGTAATGGAGAAGTCTTTGACAGCGTCAAGATCGCCAAATCGTTTTCCAGTTCTCTCAAACGTTATCATTGACAATTAATCCTGGATTGTGAGATCGCAGGGAACACCTGTATGCAGTTCGCTCAGCGAATCGGAGCGAAGCCGGATAAAAACCCGCGACCCGTCTACGCACGCTTTTGAAGAGGCCCAGAGCAAGGCCCTTCCAAGATGGACTTCGCGAGAACGGTTCTAACCCGTAAAATGATCCGAGCCTTCAAACCAGACCCCGTGCCCAAAGACAAGATAGAGCGGATTCTCTCCATCGCCCAACACTATCCCAGTGCCGGATACAGCCAGGAGGTCGCGTTCATCGTCGTCACCGACAAAGAGAGACGAAAGAGGATAAGGGAGCTAAGGGATCTGAGAAGCGACGCCCCTGTCCTATTGATACCATGCGTCAGCGAGAAGGTGGTCCATGATCGCTATCATGAACCTGACAAGATCCGCTCGGGAGGAAGAGAAATCGACTGGCCTGTCCCGTTCTGGTACTTCGACGTCGGATGCAGTTGTATGCTAGTATTCCTGGCAGCCGTAAACGAGGGGCTTGCAGCGTCTTTCGCCGGCAGCGTTGGAATCTTCAAACCTGGAATTCTGAGAAAGGAGCTTGGGATTCCAGAGCATTATGAGCCTGTCGGTGTTCTATCGCTGGGTTACCCAGATCATACTAGTGACGTTCCTTCGCCATCGCTGAAACGTGGAAGGCGACCCTTCAGGGATTTTGTCCACGACGACAAGTGGTGATTGCAGAACTCAAGTGTCGACGCGAACCGATACTTTGCGTCGACTAATTTACGTCTAGTTCTGCTTTTTCGAAGACATAGATCGTCGTAAAGATGGGTTCATAGATTTGGAATTTACCTGTTGTTGTCGCCTGGAACCTGACTGACTTGGTCTCGCCAATGTGAGCAATTATTCCGTTAGGCGTGTAAAACTGAACAGCTAACCCGTGGGCTTGTGTAGAATCATTGTTGATGATGCGCAAGACAACGACCTCCCCTTTCTGAACACTCATGACAGGAAGTGATTGATGAACACTGTCGTTGTATCCGATTGAACCAGCCACGATTGTGAAACAATGAGTGTTCCCGGCAGTGACGCACGGTGTGATGGCGGTTGAAGGAATATAGATTACAAAGAAGTAGGTCGCGACGGACGATACGACCATTATGATCACAACTATGATCGCCACTATGTTAGCAAGGGTACTCTTGTCAAGTCGAAGCGTAAATGTTTGCCTCTGAGATGCATCTGCCCGAGTTTGCAGATCCGCCAAGGGGTAGTTACGATTTAAGAGCTATGGCTCAACATGCGAACCGTTCTTGACAAATCTTCTGGGTCGCATTGCAGCTGGCACGCTTATGCTCAATCAGAATTGCGAGCATCCCTTCGACAGGTTAGGATTGGAGCAGTGAGTCCACGGACCGATTAAGGTTAGTGTTTCGCAAATCGTAGTATAGTCTTCTGTTCGTTTTTCCTTTGTTCTCCAGCTTCAGCAGTTGGATCTGTCCGATCTCTTTGAGATGGGACACGTGTAGTCCTCCGTCGGCTTGTCGGTCTATGCCTTCGATTTCGACGATTCTAAGCTGGGCTTCAGCTGGTGGTGCGGCTTCTGCAAGTTTCACCATGTCCGGGAGCTTGAGGGCTTCTTCCCGTTTCAAAAAGTACGTTTTGATCGGCGCATCTTTTCTGATCAATTCATTCGCTTCTGCAACGTATCCTTCGATCTGGGTCCGGTCGAACGATTCCAAGTTGAAGTCCATTCTAGACCGGTCCACGTCGATCTGATTCCCTGTTATTCGGCAGTTGGCCCTCGAATAGAACAGGGAGCTGAGAAGGTGGCCGGCCGTATGCATCTTCATCAGTGTATGTCGTCTTTCCCAATCGACCTGTCCCGTCACTTTGTCTCCGACCTTCAAAGATGCGGGGGATTCCAGCGTGTGAAGTATGTTGTCGTCAGCTTTTGTCGTCTCTTGGACCTTTGACGCGTTTAGGGTCCCGGTGTCGCAAGCTACACCGCCACCTCGTGGGTAGAAGAGTGTCTGGTCCAGAACAACCCCCTGCCCCTCGACCGAAACTACCTTCCCGATGAAGTCATTGGAATACGGCTCTTCCCAGTATAGCTTCCTCGTAATGGATAATCTCCCCAAACTACTATCGTACAACAGATGGCCTTACGATTACTGCCTCTTTCGTACTCTTCGACTGGTTGTATACTTCCTGGGCTTCCCTTACAGTCGCGCCTCCGTGCACTATCTCTCGAATTGCTCTGATCATTGGCACCGGGTGATCGGACTGCCAGATGTTCCGACCCATGTCAACTCCTACGGCTCCCTCTTGAATCGCGTCGTAGGCGAGTTGAAACGCGTCCAGCTCTGTCTCCAGCTTGGGTCCTCCAGCGACAACCAAAGGCACTGGACAGCCCTTGACAACTTTTCCAAAATCCTCGCAATAGTAGGTCTTGACAAAATGGGCACCCAGCTCTGCGGCGATTCTACAAGCCAGTGCAAGATAGCGCGCGTCTCGTTTCTCCAGCTCCTTGCCCACCGCCGTAACGGCGAGAACCGGAATACCATGTTCCTCGCCCTCATTCACAAGCCTGCCAAGGTTCGTCAAGGTCTGATGCTCGTGAGCAGACCCCACAAAGATCGAAAGGGCCATCGCCGCAACGTTCAGCCGAACAGCATCGCTCACAGAGGTTGTGATAGCTTCGTTAGTCAGAGAATCCCCAATAATGCTAGCTCCACCTGAAACCCGGAGCAAAATAGGCACGTTGGATCTCGGGTCAATAGATGTCCGGAGTACTCCACGGGTGCACATTATCCCGTCCGAGTACGCGAGGAGAGGCTCGATCGTTTTCCGAGGCTCTTCCAGCTTGTGCGTGGGACCCATGAAGTAGCCATGGTCCACCGCAAGCATTACAGTTCTTCCCGTTTCAGGTTTGATTATTCTTGAAAGCCGGTTTTTCATTCCCCAGTCCACGATACGTCAGCTCAAACGGTGTTGGGACAACAATAGAATATTACAGTTTCTCCCCGGAGGCGTCTGAGATTCCGATCTCGACAGCAGTCTCGGAATGGCTGTGAAATCCTCAAGGAATAATCTTCGAGCAGAGTCAAGAACTCGATACCTCAAGCGATGGCCGCGAGCTACTAAATCCCTATATCACAACGGGGCTGCGCATCTCGTCAACGAACAGGCTGCTTGCAAGAGGCTTGTAGATGATTCGACAAGGCTGGCCATACTTCGACGGATGGCCCTTCCCAGAAAGATGGGTTCACTTAGATGGGCTCGCAATCCACTACGTGGACGAGGGCTCCGGTGCTCGTCCAGTTGTGATGGTTCACGGCAACCCAGCTTGGTCCTATATGTGGAGGCGCCTCGTCCCAGCGATTACCGGCTCCGGTCATCGAGCTCTCGCATTTGATTTAATGGGCTTCGGAAAGTCAGACAAGCCAAACCCAGACCTCCATGATTTTCCGCATCACGCAAGGATAGTATCTGGTTACATCGAATCTCTAGGGCTCAGGAACCTGATCCTGATACTGCACGACTGGGGAGGACCCCTAGCCATGCAGTATGTGATACGACACCCGCAAAACGTCGCCGGCCTAGTTATCATGAACACTTTCCTCACACCGGACTATCGTCTTCCTCCTCAAGTAGCCGCAAAAATAACTCCCGCGATTATCAAGGAATCATCCCTGCATCCAGAGAACATCCCAGAGAGTGCGATGGAGGCCTACTGGGCACCTTTCCCCGATGACGAAGCGAAGAAGGCCTATCAAGCCTTCCCCAGAATGTTCCCAGATTCCCCAACACACCCTAGCTTCAAACCAATGAAGGAGATAGAGCAGGGTCTCTCTCGGCTGAAGGTTCCAACGCTAATGATCTGGGGAACAGGAAAATCGCCGCCGACGTATGCTGAGAGAATATCCAAGATGATTCCAAACGCAAAGTTGACCCAGGTGAAGGCAGGCCACTTCGTCCCGGAGGACGCACCGGACGAAGTCGAGAAGCTCATCCTAGGCTTCTTCTCCGATAACCTCCTCTAACAACCTAATTGAACGTCTCGACAGAGATTGCTTCCAGATTGCAAACCTACTGCCAACCTAGTAACCTCCATCTCGTAGCCGAGAAATAAGTTAAAAGGTTCAACATAGTCACCGGTCGTCGATCCAAGATGAAGAACGACGCGTTACCCATAGAAGGAATAGATTACGTCGAGCTCTACGTTGGAAACGCGAAGCAGGCAAGTTACTTTTACAAAAACGGATTCGGCTTTTCACCGGTCGCCTACAGCGGACCTGAGACAGGAGTCAAAGACAAGACATCCTATCTCATGCAGCAAGGCGACATCCGACTTCTACTAACCTCCTCTCTCATCCCCGACCATCCAATCTCTAGGTACGTAATCACACATGGAGACGGTGTAGCCGATGTTGCCATGCGAGTCAAGGATGTTGACTGGACGTACAAGGAGGCAGTTCGACGCGGAGCTAAGGGAATACAAGCACCCAAGATACTCAAAGACGACAATGGAACGATCCGAGGCGCAGCCATCGCAGCTTACGGTGACACGGTTCACACGTTCATAGAGCGTCACGACTATCACGGAATATTCGCGCCAGGATACGTACCTTTCCAAGGGAAAGCTGAGCCAGTCGGATTGAAACACGTAGACCATGTCGTCGCTAACGTCGAAGAAGGAAAGATGGACTACTGGGTAGAATTCTACGGCAACGTTTTCGGTTTCACCCAGCTCATCAGCTTCGACGACAAAGACATCAGCACTGAGTACTCCGCCCTTCGCTCCAAGGTCATGCGTAACCCCACCGGGACGGTCAAGTTCCCGATCAACGAGCCGGCAGCAGGGAAGAAAAAATCGCAGATACAAGAATACCTGGACTATTTCAAAGGAGCCGGGGTCCAACACCTCGCCATCTCCACAGAGGATCTCGTGGCCACTGTCGCAAGACTGGCAGAGCGGGGCATCGAATTCCTGCGCACACCCGACAGCTACTACGCAGAGCTTCCTAAGCGCGTCGGAGGAATCTCGGAGAGGATAGATGATCTAAAACGTCTTGGCATACTGGTGGACAAGGATGAGAAGGGCTACATGCTCCAGATATTCACCAAACCCCTCCAAGACCGGCCCACACTGTTCTTCGAGCTGATCCAGCGGAAAGGAAGCGAGTCCTTTGGAAAAGGCAACTTCAAGGCCCTCTTCCAATCGATAGAAGCCGAACAGGCGAAACGGGGAAACCTCTAGCCTCAGATGAAACTGGTCGCCTACAGCACAAAGAAAGCGCCAACCAAGACTCGTACTGGGCTGCTGTGGGGAGAATGGATACTAGACATCGATCGAGTTACTAGCGTCGCTAAGAAGCTCAATATTCCCGCTCCACGATCAATTCGAAACCTACCAGCAGCGGCCACCATCAAACAGATCTTATCGAGGAACCCCAAACTCCTGGATGACCTTCAATCCGTGTCGTGGCGGATCTTCAACAGAGTCCCGCCTGAGCACGTTCACCGATTTATGACTCGGACTGAAGATGCCAGGATTAAGACTCCGATTCCAGATCCTCCCACTCTACGAGATTTTTACGCATTCGAAGACCACGTCAAGTCGGCCCGAGCGCGACGAGGCCTTCCTATGCCGCAAGAGTGGTACGAGTTTCCCGCCTTCTATTACTCCAACCCGCATGTGATCTATAGTCCTGAAGACGATCTGCCCTATCCATCCTACACCAAAACCCTCGACTACGAGCTTGAGGTTGCTTGCGTCATCGGACGCGGCGGAATTGACATACCTGAAACGGAAGCCGAAGCCCACATAGCGGGCTATACTATAATGAACGATTGGAGTGCGCGGGACGTGCAGGTAGGCGAGATGAAAATCGGTCTCGGCCCAGCTAAGGCCAAGGACTTTGCTACCTCTCTCGGACCCTGGCTCGTCACAGCTGACGAGCTGCAAGACAAGAAGACCGGGCCTGGCAGGTTCAATCTCAAGATGACCGCCAAAGTCAACAACAAACAACTATCATTGGGAAACATGGGGAAAATGCACTGGACCTTCCCCCAGATGATAGCTCGCGCGTCACAATCCGTTCAGCTTCAACCCGGAGAGGTATTTGGATCTGGGACAGTCGGAACAGGGTCGCTCCTGGAGCTCGGACAGGATGTACATCCTTGGCTTAAACCTGGAGATGTCGTGGAGCTTGAGATCGAAAGACTGGGAGTGTTGAGAAACAAAGTTATACGCCCCGAGAAAAGGTCAGAGTGACCGAATTGCCCAGTTATTACAGCCTCGGCAAACTTCCAGCCAAGAGGCATACACAGTTCCGAAAGCCGGACGGCTCGTTGTACCAGGAAGAGGTTTTCGGGACAGAAGCATTCTCAGGCGTCTACTCAACCCTCTATCACGTCAACCCTCCGACTAGAGTGTCTCACATCAAGAAGCTGAAAGAGCTGGCGATAACTCGCTGGCACCCCGACCTTCACCGTCATCATCACGTCCGCACCAAGAACTCGGAGCTGGCAAAGGACCCGGTTGAAGGACGCCAGCCCCTCTTCTACAATGATGATGTGTTCGTCTCAACCGTCCGACCCTCCCACGGCATGGACTGGTTCTTCAGAAACGCCCAAGGAGACGAGTTATACTTCATCCATGAAGGAAGGGGAAGCTTGGAGTCTGTCTTCGGGATCTTACCCTTCCACGAGGGGGACTTCGTTATCGTCCCGCGAGGGACCACTTACAGAATAAGCCTCGATGGAAAAGACAATCGGTTCATGATAACCGAATCCGCTGGACCAATCGAGATTCCCAAACGATACAGAAACGATTACGGCCAGTTGGTAGAACTCGCGCCCTACGCGGACCGAGATTTCCGTCGGCCAGAGAAGCTCGTCCCACACAACGACTCAGGAGAATTCGAAGTCCGGGTCAAGATCGACAACTCGTTAATGTCATACGTTTTCGACTACCACCCTATCGACGTTGTTGGATGGGACGGCTATCTCTACCCTTGGATCTTCAATGTCAGCGATTTCGAGCCCCTAACCGGCCGCGTCCACCAACCGCCACCGATCCATCAGACCTTCGAAGCGCCGGGGTTCGACGTGTTATCGTTCGTCCCGCGAAAACTCGACTACCACCCTCAAGCAATACCCGTCCCATACAACCACAGCAACATCGACAGCGACGAGGTCCTCTACTACGTCAGCGGAGACTTCAGCAGCCGCCGAGGAATCGAAGTAGGATCCTTCACACTCCACCGGAGAGGCGTACACCACGGACCACAACCAGGAGCCGTCGAAGCAAGCCTGGGAAAAGACTCTACTAATGAACTGGCAATTATGATCGAGACCAAGAAGCCGTTGAAGGTGACCTCGATCGCTGAGAAGCTGGACGATCCCAACTATCCCTTCAGCTGGCAGACACCCGCCAAGAAATAGACTGACGGTATTCTTCCAGACCGGAAGCCGACGCTCTTGTCTAGCGCGCAAGTCGTTAGCGGCGAGTATTCTTACCTGCCCATCGAGAGGGTCCACTTTGGACCCGGGTCAATTGCAAGGTTGGCCGAGGAACTCGACAAAATACGGTCAGACCGTCCGTTCGTCATAACAGGACAGACCATCGCCGAGAAAACAAGAATAGTAGACGCAGTCGAAAAGGCGTCAGGACGAAAGCTTGTCGGTGTCTTCTCCCGCATAAGACAGCACGCTCCGATAAGTGACATAAAACAAGCAATCAGTGAAGCACAAAGGGCAAGAGCTGACTCTCTTATCAGCCTTGGAGGCGGTAGCCCTATCGACTCGACAAAGATCGCTGTCAAGGAGCTGTCAGAAAACTTCGCTAAACCCATCATTGCTCATCTCGCGATTCCTACAACACTCTCAGCCGCTGAATTCTCACACTCAGCTGGAATGACAGATGAGACCTCGAAGAGAAAGACCGGGATTCGGGATCCAAGGCTCGTTCCACGCTTCATCTTCCTCGACCCGAAAATCACAGTTGATACTCCATCCTGGCTCTGGGCTTGTACCGGAATCCGAAGTCTCGACCATGCAGTCGAATCAGTCTACTCCCCCAAACACCAACCCTACGTTGACACTCTAGCACTCGAATCTATCAAGCTCCTTTTTCAAAACCTCAAATCTTCCACCAACAACCCGAGGGAGATTGGCCCTCGTCTAGCCTGTCAAATGGCAGCATGGATGTCCTTCGCAGGCGTCCAAAGCGTCGGGACCGGATTAAGCCACGCAATAGGCCGCGTGATCGGTTCCACTTGGGACATCCCTCATGGTATCACATCCTGCTTGACACTTGCCGAGGTAATGAGGCACCAGGCTCGGAAACATCCAGACAGGCTTGCGTTGATTGCTCGGGCAGAAGGACAGGACCCGAAAGGCCTCAGCAAGAGCAAACAAGCCATGTCCGCACCTGAGCGAGTCGAAGAGTTAGTCAAAGACCTCAGACTGTCCAAAAGGCTCAGCGACTACGGCATCAAGAAGGATGATCTCCCATCAATAGCAAAAGAAGCAGCAGGGCCGGAAGAATACTCGATGGCTCTGGAAGTTCTACAAGCGATATTCTAGACATCATTAGGTGAAAGACTTAACCCAAGAAACTCCGACAACCCAGTCTCGCTCTCACAAGAGATCGGGTTCGGACAAGATGCCAGGGCTAACCGAAAAGCTGCTCTACCGGGTCGCAAAGCGATGGATAGCGGGATACACCCTCGAAGACGCGATCAGAGTTGCCCACGACGCCAACAATCGAAAGCTCAGAGTAATCCTCAACCGGCTGGGCGAACACACTCCTGACGAGAAGCTGATTCAAGGCTACACAGAAGAGTACCTCAAACTTCTCGACCGGATACAAGAAGAGAAAATAGAGGGCACGATCTCCGTAAAACCATCTCAGCTCGGACTTGCCGCAAGTTCTGCCCTCTACAATACGAACCTTCTACGGATCATAGAGAGAGCCGAAACTTATGACGAGTTTGTCTGGATAGACATGGAAAACTCACCGTACACCCAAGGGACGCTAAAGACGTACAGGGAAATTCTTCCAGGTCATCGGCAATTGGGAGTCTGTTTGCAGGCAAACATGAAACGAACCGAGTCTGATCTCAAAGACCTCATTTCTCGCGGAGGAATAATCCGCTTAGTGAAAGGTGCCTATCCTGAGACCGGAGAGTTGGTTTACAAGAAGAGAAGCGATGTTGATGCGAACTATGTCAGGCTCATGACCATGCTCTTTGAGGGAGGAGGTCGGTTCGCAATCGGGACCCACGATGGAAAGCTCATTGACAAGGCAAGAGAACTTTCAAAAGAACAGAAACGAGACTTCGAGTTTCAAATGTTGAAGGGTATCAGGGATGACATCAAGCCAACTTTGATCGAGGAAGGATACCGAGTAAGCGAGTACATTCCCTATGGACCAGAATGGTACAACTACAGCAAAAGAAGGATGCGCGAGCGAAAGCGGAACATTCTACTCCTGCTACGATCCATTACCGGCTAGACCAAACCGGGAAAACGGAGCAGAGCTTATCTACAGTTTCAGACTGCCCGCTGAACATTCCGTGAGATGAAGCTGAGAGACGGAGGATTGGTCGTTACGGATCAAGTGGACAAGAACTTCATCGCTGATCTTCTAGTACTACTCGTCATCCTCGTAGTTGTTGTCGGAGGCTTCGCCTTTCTCCACTCCCCATCAATCCTTCTCGGCGGAGGACTGGCACTAGTCGTCGCCGTCGCTGCCGAATTTGCCTGGTCTCGTTGACGCTCCCGCGACTCTTGCAGCCCTCTTCCTAGCCCTTAATCTCCTCGCTTGTCTTTCCCGCTTCTTCTTGGAAACTCTCTCCCGCCTCATTCGGGATCGAAGAGAAACAAAGAGCTTTCTCACTTCCCCAGCGTAGGAGTCCTTTGGACCTTTAATGTGTCTGTCAGCGAAGACAGCGCAGAAGAGGCCAACCCAAGCGATCCAAAGCGGAGGTCCATAATTGCTCGATGCTAGAGCGGGTACCGTGGTCAAAAGGTCGACCAGTCCGAACGTTGTTCCGAATCCAACGAGTTCCTTTCCTAGCCTCAGATGGTTTGCATAGCACAGGACGCCACCCAGAAGGATCGTGACTCCCCCGATCTGCACGAGTATTGAGAGAATGCCAGCTAGTACCCAGAATACAGTCACGCCGTTTCCAGAAAGGCTCGTAAATAGAGCAGCCCACGGGTTCGATGCATTGCCTGGCACTAGGTTCGATAGGACCGGCCTCGTCAAGGTGAGAATAACGCCGGCTACCATGGCAAGGGCGCTGGAGTATCTGTTGTCGATGTTTACAAATGCCATGGAAGCGTCTCCTCAGTTCCGCTTGGATTCTTCCGCTAAAAGGGTACAGATACCCTCACGGGGGTTGTGCGTGGGTTTTCGTTTTGACCCATTCGATCCGGAGCAACGCGGGCATGTTGTCGCTGAGGATTTGCTCAATACCGGTTCTCAGGCGTTGGATGTCAAGGCCCTTGAAACTGTCGAGGGCGGCTAGCTTTTTCATAGCTCTTCCAAGAATTGAGACGCAAACGGCCTTTTCGTTTTTCTGGTAATGAACGAGCGCTGCAGCCGTCAGGATCAGGCCCTGAATGATGTCTCGTTCAACGCCCGTTGCGGGATGCCAGATCTCCTCTAGGACTTCGTGCGCTTCCCAGAATCTCTCCTGATTGAACAAATCGATTCCTTCTCGTAGCGTTTCTCGATCCCCTCTCGGTGAGGCACGGGATTCAATGGGTCTGAGAGTTACCACCTTAGAGATCTTGGCTTCTAGGAGGCTTTTGGATCTGTTGATGTCGGTTTGCTCTGCGAAAAGGTCGAACTCGATCGCGCTCGTGCTTATTCTGAGGTTGCCGATCTTATCTGCGGAGCCCAACAATTCTCGAATCCTCGCCTGAAGCACCTCGACGTCTCTGGGCGTGTAGCCCTGGCTGTTAGCCAGCCTCACGAGATATCTCATCATTGTCCTCCCTGTCTCGGACAATCCGTACTATGCGAACGCTTGTTCGCGGAGGAACTTGATACGAAGAAGTTCCTCACCTGTTAGCGAAGGTGATTCAGAGGAAGCGAAGTCCTCATCCACCTGCTCCCGAGTCTTCGTTCCCGGGATCACTGTCGATATGTCTTTGTGGTCTAGGACGAACTTTAGTGCGGCCTGTGCGAGGGTTCGCTTATTCGATTCCAGGAACCGCAATCGATCGGCTGCCAATGTGAGTTGCGAGATATAGTCGAGAGGAAAGTTGTGCCGAATGTCTCCTTGGGGGAAGGTGGATTCCGCCTTGAGTTTGCCGGCAAGGAATCCGTTCGCTAATGGTTCTCGAGCGATGATTCCGACATTATTCTTTGTCGCCTCTCGAAAGAGCTGGTTCTTGGCCTCCTGTCGTAGGATGTTGAATGCGACTTGAATGGCTCCTAGTTCGCCTGCTCTCATTGCCAGAAGCCCTTCTTGAGGATCGTGAATCGAAATCCCATAGTGCCTGATTTTTCCCGAGGCTTTGAGCCTGTCAAGGATCTTGAAGACCCTACTGTCTTTGATCATTTGGATTGGGGGGTTGTGGAGCTGGTAGAGGTCAATGTAGTTAGTGCCCAATCGTTCACAGCTTTTCCCTAGGGCAAACTCTAGATAGTCAGAGTTGAAATTCATTCGAGGAGTTCCATGATAAAAGTCACCACCTACCTTGGTGGCGATGATGACCTCTGATCGGTGTCCCCTTAGGGCTTGGCCAAGCAGCTCCTCGCTGTGTCCGTGACCGTAGACGTCGGCTGTATCGAAGAAGTTGCATCCCAGCTCTAACGCCCTTCCGATCGCTGATAGGGATTGTTTATCGTCGGTAGGCCCGTAACTGTTTCCATGAGCGTTGCCTCCAATTGCCCAGGCACCGAAGCCTACTTCGCTGACCTTGAGTACTGTCTTGCCTAGAACTCTGTACTTCATCCGAGCTTTCCTAGAGTGGCACGGTTTGTGGTGAATACATTAACCTTGAACGAGTCCGGACAACGAAGGCTGTCCCGTCCCTCCGTGGCTTGACCCGCGACAAGCATTGGGATGCAGCATATCCCTTGGAAGGCCAATCTGGCCGTCCAAGAACAGACGTGCTTCTCCAATCAATCTTTCCACCTAACTTTCCTTCTTAGCAAATCTTTTTTTTCTGTAACTATTCTTTTTCGGTAACTAGTCTATGACCCCCGGGGTGGTCGATTTTCCCGCGCCCCGCCCTTCACGAAACACCATTTCTAGACCTGTGAGAGCCTCCGGAATCGGCATAAGGACGCTTTGCAGAATCTTTGCCGTGATTGTGCATCGAAGTGCGTCATGCACAGGCTCGGGGGTTACAGTTCGTTGATAGTCTACAAGCGTAGGTTACCTGTAAGGATGAACTTTGGCAGTAAATTCTGCACCAAAGCCTACAGCTGCCTTTGCGCTGTCAGCGCTCGCAGGGCTAATCACCCTGATCAGTGCCTTCATCGCTACCACAGTCAGCTCCCTGCTGATACCAGGAATCGACTCGACTATGATCCTGGTATGGGGTAGCATCGCAGGCATACTGACGCTCGTCGGATCTTGGCTGCTGTACAACAACGCGGCTCAGAGGAAAATAGGGTCAATACTCGTGCTCGTCTTCTCGGTAATATCACTGAACTTTGTCGGATTGATCCTAGGCCTCATCGGAGGATTCCTCGGATACACCTTCAAGGGTGCATCCGTAACCACATCCAACACCTCAGGCCGCTAGCCTCAATCCGCCCTAGGCAAAGGGCGGACCCCTTTCTTTGTCAACAAAAAAACAGCCGCAGACGAGAGACGATTCTATAATCCTTAAATCAGCTACGAGCAGATACCAACCGTAGCCTTGACCAGCACGGTCAGCCTCTCCGTTCTAGACCAATTCGGTGGCAGCAAACTCCTATCACCCGAAAAGATCCGATGGATAAAACCAACACCCCTGCCGACAAAGCCGGTCGAACTCGCCTTCCGCGAAGCCTTAGCAGCCCCGATAGGCGCGAAACCCTTCGAGAGAGAAAAGTGCTGGAGCCCCGCCATCATCTTCTCCGACTTCACACGAAAACACTCACCCTTCATCTCACAACTCATCAACATGATAGAACCAAAAACCGATGATATCAAAATCATCTGCGCCGGAGGAACCCACGTTCCATCCGAGCCAGACTTCATCAAGAAAGTAGTCGGGGAAGACATCTACAAACGCTACCAGAAGAACATCAGAGTAAGCTCGGTGAAAAACCCCGCGAGCAAGTACGAGTGGATCGGAGTCACGAGCAGAGGCACCCCCGTCGAGCTAAACAAGGAACTATTCGATAGAGACCTTCTAATCTCAACCCTCAACGTTCAACCACACTATTTCGCAGGCTACGAGGGAGGGGCGAAAGCGCTCCTCCCCGGCTGCTCAGGACTCAAGACCATAACCATCAATCACGGATACGTAATCGGAAACCCGAACTGCAGAGAGCTCGCGATCAAAGGCAACCCCACGAGGGAGGACATGAACGAGGTACCTGGTGTTCTCCGGGAGTTCATGAAGATAGAGCATCGAATCCTCGATTTCGTCCTCAACCAAGACGGGACACTGGTCAAAGCGGCTTATGGAGATCCCAACCTTGCACACCAACAACTCGCCGAGAACTATTCCCGCAGAGCCCACTCCGTCACCTCACGCCCATCAGCCCTTGTTGTCACGGTTGCAGACGGACCCGCCGGAACGAACCTGTACCAGGCCCTCAAGGCCGCAACCTTCGGCGCGGGCCTCGTGAATCCCTCACACCAGCCCAAGTCCACGGTAATGTTGCTTGCCTCGCTTGAAACGGGAATAGGAGGAGACGCGTTCAAGGCCGAGATGGAAACCTACGGCAAGATGGAACCCGAGATGGTAATCGAGGACTTGAAGAAGCGAGTTAAGCTTGGAAAGGTCACAGAGGCCTCGCAGAAGCCGAACCGCTTCTCCTTGGACGACAAGAAGACAGACTTCATCGTGGTCTCACCTAAAGCGCCTGCCCCAGTTGAAGAGCTCTTGAACAAGACGAGGGTCAAATTCTTCAGATCAATAGACGACGCGCTGAGAACCCTCGACCAGAAGCTGTACGAGAAGGATGTTGCGGTGATTCCCTATGGCTCATCCACCGTTCCAGTAGCCTCATAGGAAGAGCCCAACCACGACAGCGCACTAGACCAACTAGGTTTAACCGCAACCTATCAACCCGATTTTTTATGATCTACACACAACTAGGAACCGACAAGTATGTCATGAGGCTCGAATCCGGCGATGACATTCTCCAATCCCTCCGACAATTCGCAACGGCGAAGAGGCTGAGCGCTAGTCTACTCGAGGGCGTCGGCTCTCTGAGCAAGGTCAAGCTCGGCCACTACGACTTCAAGACAAAACAATACAAGTACGAAACATTCGAAGATGATCTGGAAATCCTAAACCTCTCCGGCAACATATCAACCATGAACCGCCGGCCCCTCCCTCATGTTCACGTAACCCTCGGCCGAAGGGACTTTTCAGTAATTGGCGGTCATTTGGATGAAGGGTCAGCAGCCAACATGGTAGAGATCGGCATATGGAAACTCTCAGGGAAACTGGTAAAGGCTAAGGATGAAGCAATCGGGTTAAATGTGCTACAACTAGCGCGAAGAATATAGCCAGTTACTCGTCAGTCTCACTCATCCCGGTTTTGATCCCAGTTTCTTCATAATCGCACCTTCAGGACCACTTAGCCTATTACACGCTCGACACAGTCTCGAACCAAAGATAGGTGCCTAATTGCCGCGTAAGGTCGGGCTACGAATGGTGCTATACCTCTACGTAGCAGTCTTTCTGACAAGGATTGGATTCGGATCAATAACAATCCTCTTCCCACTCTATCTCCAGGCACCCAGCTACGTAATCGGGGTCATACTCGCACTCTATCCAATGTCCGAAGCGGGCTCAGCGCTGCCTATCGGCCGTCTCGCGGACCGGTTCAGCCGCAAGAAACTCCACATCATCGGAATGATATTGATCACAATTCTCACCGCAGCGATCGGCTTTACCCGAAGCCTGCTGAACGTCTCTGTTCTCCATGCAATGATGGGAGTCTCAGCTGCAATCACCGCAGTAACTTCGCTGACACTTTTGGGAGACGCAACCAAACTGACGAATCGGGGGAAGCAGATGGGAGGATTCGACCTAGCAAACCTAGGAGGCTACGGACTCGGGTTCGGAGTCGGAGGACTACTAGTCAACTCCTTCGCGGATAGGCTGTCGTATGCTTTCTGGGTGACTGCAGGGCTCTTTCTCTTCGCCGGAATATTGGCGGCCAAGTTTCTTGTGGAACCGGTCAGGGTCTGGGAGCTCAAGCAGCCCAAAATGAGACAGAGAAGAATCGGAGGCAAGATACGTCCCGTAATCCCTGTCTGGATCGCCCAGACTGTAATACTAGGAATGTACTTTCTACTACCAAAAGCCTTCAGAGACTCCAGCTCCAGCATTCCTGTTACACGAGATACGCTGATTTTCCTTGGAGTCCTCGGCGGGCTCTTCGCACTTGGGGCTATTGTGTTCGGCCACATATCCGATAAGATCGGGAGGACGAGGATAATGGTCGTTGGGGCGTTGGGAGAACTCGGATTCTTACTCCTCTTCGGGTGGTCCGTTCCGGGCGGCGGTTTTGTGAAATACGAGCTAGTGCTCTGGCCTATGTTCTTTTTAGCGTCTGCAATTGCCCCGGCAATACTCGCCTACGTAGGGGATATCTCGGGCAAAGCCAAGAGGGGCTCGGCGAACGCGCTCTACAGCATAGTTCTAAGCATCGGTCTAGCTATCGGGAATATCATCGGCGGGTTTGTCGCTGCTTTGGGAATCCAAATGATCTTTTACGTTGGGGCAGGAATATTGTTCCCCTCAATACTGGCCACGTCAACACTTCTTCGGAGACGCCAATAGGCAACCGTAAGAATCATCTAGGAGATAGCTCAACGCGACATCTCGGCCAATAATGCCTCTAGAATATGCCTGCATCATGCCGCACGGCGGAGACATTATCCCACAGTTGGCAGCACGGAAAACCAAGCACCTGTTCGTGAAGACAAGAGAATCCATGCGCAAGATTGCAAGAGATATCAGAGAGGTGAGACCCGACACGATCGTAATCGCGAGCCCGCACAACCTGAGACTTCAAGACAAGATTGGGATCATGACCTCCGAAAACACAACAGGCCGACTAAATGGTCCAAGGGGAAAAAAAGTCAACCTGAGCCTAAAGTGCGACCGAGAATTCGCCCAAGACCTCCTCCAAGAATCAACCCGAAAGCATCTACCCGTTGTAGGCGCCAACTACGGAACTGCTGAAGGGCCTGCGTCAGATATGCCGATGGATTGGGGGACCCTTGTCCCCATGTGGTTTGTCGCCAAGGAAGAACGGGTCAAAGCTAAGACGGTTATTGTCACACCGTCAAGAGAGATTCCTCTGAGACAAAATATCGCGCTAGGGACGACAATTGCCGAGATTGCTGAGAAGAAAGAGAAGCGCATCGTCTTCATTGCAAGTGCTGATCAGGCTCACGCGCACAAGAGGTCAGGACCTTATGGATACCATTCAAGCGCTGCAAAGTATGACGAGTTCGTCTCACAGGCAATCCGAAAGAATCGCATCGAATCCATTTCTCGGCTAAAAAAGCGATTCATCGAAGATGCGAAGCCAGACAGCCTCTGGCAGATGGCAATGCTTGCGGGTTTGACCCGAGTAGTCAAGATGCGGGGGAGCCTACTTTCATATGATGTTCCAACGTATTATGGAATGATATGCGCAAGTTTCCGCCGAGGCTGAATCGCGATCTTGCTGGAAGTGTTCTTACTCTTCGGTCATTCGGTTCATCATCTCTCTGACCTCGTGCTTGATATCAGGTGAGGTTGTTACCACGACAACTCCCTGTGACGGTTGTCCATAGACGATGAAGGATTTGTCAGGAGACTCAAGAATAGCTGGAATGGCAAGCAGGTCTTCTTCGCCATCCACGTAGATTACCGCTTCTGTATGTTGCAGGGCCCCTTTGATGGCATCCCACGCCTCTTTTGTCACGATCCCTGCCGGGTTTCTGACTCTGTAAATCCGCTCCGCCTTAATCTCAACTGGACTGATGCTTTTTCTGAGAGTCATCTGGTCTACTATTCTCAGGTTGACTTGTATTCCACTTGCTAGTGTCTCTCGGGAGACTATGTCACCAACTGTGGTGACCTTAGGGGGCTTGTTCTGCTGAATCAGTGTCCTCAACTTGGGCATAGTTTCTGCGGGCGTCCCTGTGAGGAGTTTTCCCAGGGGAGTCTTTAGGCGAACGAGGTCGGATTGAGATGGACGGAAGCTTGTCAATGCGCCGTTCGTTGGCGTCTAGCTTTCTAAACTAATCTATGATATCGTAGACCCAGCTCGAAAGGAAACTCAGCTTCAACGGCAAGAGCTTGCAGTTAGAGTCGATAGGAGTTCCCTATGGACTAGCTGCTTCTTCGGCAAGCTTCTTGATAGTAATTTCAAGCCGATCTACTTCTGTAAGAATCAAGGAACCATCGGTTCCGTATTGAGGGTCCTTAGAAACCTCTCCAATGAACTCTCGAATACGCTTCAGCAGCTCCATAGCCCCTTCCTCTCTAGACAGGATCATAGTTTCACCGCAAGCTGGGCAGGCAAAGCCTGTGGGGCTCCTCGGAAGGCTTCCGGTTTGTGCGGTAGGTGGTGAGAAGAAGTTGCCCTCAAAGATGTGCCCGGCCAAGCACTCCCATCGGCTCAAAAACAAATCTTCCTCACCAGTGGGCGTGATTCAAAGCTAGCTTTCAAATCAGAGCAACTTATGGACGGAGTGACACTCTATCCCGAAATCGAGAAGGTCGTTGCCGATTTAAGAGTCGCGTACTTTTTTGCGAAACAAAGGGAAGGACGATCTTGGCTTATTGTGAGAAGCTTCGATAACTGGATTGGTCTCAGCGGTTAATACAAATTGGCAAAACTAGGGAGACGGAAATATGTCCAAGCAGTGTGTCAGGCGTTTCTGGAGGGAATTTGCGGGGCGACGTTCGATCCGTCGATTCGTTGTAACGTGTCGACCAAGCGCATCGCGTATGCCCATTCGTTGTCATACCAGGCTAAGATGCGAACCATCCCACCAATAGTTTCGGTTGAGAGCCCATCTACAACCGCGGAATGAGGATCCTTCTTGTAATCAACGGACACTAACGGCTCGTGAGAGACTGTGAGAATTCCCCTCAAGTTTTCGGCCGCCGCCTGCTCGTACGCGTTGTTAACCTCGTTCCTGCTCACCTCGCCATCGCATTCGACGACGAGGTCTAGAAGCGACACCGTTGAGGTGGGCGCTCTTATTGCCGAGCAGGTAATTTTTCCTTTAAGTCGAGGGAGAATCTTGCCTATTGTCTGGCTGGCTCCAGTGCGAGTGGGTATGAGGGATTGGCCTGCTGCTCGGGCTCTTCGAAGATCCTCATGAGACCCGTCGAGCAATCTTTGATCGTTAGTGTAGGAATGGATTGTCGTGGCAAATCCGTGTTTGACCCTGAAATTATCGTCCATGACCTTTAGAGTAGTCGCTAGACAGTTTGTGGTGCATGAGCCCATGGAAATGATCCTGTGGTGATTCGGGTCATACGTTTCCAAGTTACAGCCAGGTATGAGAGTCACGTCGGCCTCTTCTGAAGGAGCGCTGACTAACACTGTATGGGCTCCGTTGGAGAGGTATGTCTTGAGCACTTCGCGCTGAAGTGGCTGTCCGGTGCTTTCAAGCACTATGTCGACTTCGAATTTTTCCCAGTCGATCTTTGATTGTATCGTTTCGCTGAGACACGGTGTCTTTTTCCCTGCGCACATAATGGTATCCAAGTCACAGCCAACATCAAGTGGCAGCGTTCCGTAGGTTGAGTCGTACTTCAGGAGATGAGCGAGTGTTCGTGGCGGAGAGGTTGAGTTTATCACCGCGACTTCCATGTCAGAGTTTTGATTCTCCAAGAGCGCCCGGTAGAAGCACCTTCCGATCCGGCCAAAACCGTTGATGGCTACTCGCAACTAGCGGTTGGCCACCAGATTCATGATGATAGTCCAGGTGGCTCGGTGAACTCTTGCGGATGACTGGGGGTAGGTAGACCTCTGCAGGACGAATCTGCCTCATTTCTTCTGGTGGTTCTGTTGCGCGTTGAAGTATTTATTCAATCTTAGGTCTCTAACTACTATGAGGGCGGAAGATATCTCAAGATTTATTTGTCATTACAACGGTTGATATCGGTGGTTCCTTTTAGGAAGGGTTAAAACTCGCGAGTCTGCAAGCCCTCCGCAAGGCGGAGTTAGGTACGAGCGGAGAAGCCATCTTGAGAACTTATCCTGCAAACCAGGCTCAGGCGATCGTGCAAGCACGGCATGAGTTCAATATCGGGTTGATGAGGCCTGTTGTCGATGAGGAGATGATTGAGGCCGGTATTTCCGCGCTACGAAACGAGAGGCTCGTTATGGGCGAGAGTGTCTACAAGTTCGAGGAAGAGTTTGCACGGTACTGCGGCACGCGTTACGCGGTTTCGACAGCTTCAGGGACTGCTGCGCTACAAATTGCCTTCCAGTCGATAGGGATCCACGGTGACGATGAGATCTTGACAACTCCCTTTTCGTTTTTTGCAACCTCTAACGCAATCATTCACGCAGCTGCGCAGCCGAGGTTTGCGGACGTTGAGGATTCCGGATTCAACTTGGATCCTGAAAACGCGTCTAAGAAAATCACCTCGAAGACCCGAGCAGTTGAGCCGGTGCATCTCTACGGCCAGCCAGCACGAGTGGACGAATTCCTAGCAATGGCGGAAGACCGAGGTATCAGTATCGTTGAAGATTGTTGCCAGGCCCATGGTGCAGAGTATGATGGAAAGAAAGTTGGATCGCTTGGTCTAGCGGGATGTTTTTCTTTCTACTCTAGCAAGAACATGACCGTCGGCGGTGACGGTGGCATGATAACGACCAACGACAAGAATCTTGCCGATGCTGCTCGATCCTTCAGAGATTGCGGGAGGGCGTCCAAATACGAAATGTCCCGTGTCGGATATACATCGAGGCTGAATACTGTTAACGCCGCGATCGGCAGGGTCCAGCTTCGAAGGCTCGACAAGTGGAACAGTCTTAGAAGGGGAATTGCCAGCCTCTACCGGCGGGATCTCGAAGGCGTAGAAGGAATCACGCTCCCGCCCGAAGAGAATTCGAAAGAGGTCCCCGTGTACCACTTGTTCGTGATCAGAAGCGAGCACCGCGATCGAATCGCGAAGCGGCTCGAGGAGAAGGGAATAGAGTCTGCCATCCACTATCCCATTCCAATTCATCTCCAAGACTACTACCGGCGCCAGTATGGATTCTCAGAAGGATCCTTCCCCGTATCAGAGAAGCTTGCGAAAGAAGTTCTCAGCCTACCCATGCACCCGATGCTCTCAGAACAAGAGGTCAGTCTAGTCTCTCGAACAGTTCGAGAGGCTGTTCATCAGGACTCCTGAAACCACTAGGAAGGCTTGGAGCGTGGAACCTCTCAGAATCGCCGTCATCGGGGCGGGGTATTGGGGAAAGAAGGTCATCCGTGAGACTCTGGACGTTGGCAGGACTACAGGACGCGTCCAAGTTCACGCAGTGGTTGACAACTCCCCTACCATGCTGTCCCACTGCCAGAATGAGTTTGGCCCCCTAGACTACAGGCTAGACTATCATGAGCTTCTCACAGACCCGAAACTGTCAGGGGTACACATCTGCTCCCCGAACGCGACCCACTTCGAAGTCGCCTCTGACTTCCTCAAAGCCGGAAAGAATGTTCTAGTTGAAAAGCCGCTTACTCTAAGATCGAAAGAGGCGTATCAGCTAGTGCAGCTGGCGAAGGACAATAATCTCGTCCTCTGCACGGGCCATATTCACAGGTTCAACAATGGTGTCAGGGAGCTAAGAAGAGCCCTCTCCAGCGGCGTCCTCGGCGATCTCTACTACCTCAGATTCGTCTGGACAGGTTTCCTGCCTCCCCAAGGATTCCGGGAAGTCATCACGGACCTTGCGCCGCATCCGTTCGATATTTGCAATTACCTTTTGGACATGTGGCCTAACAAGGTTACTTGCAGGGGTAAAGGATACAGGACAAAGGAGAACGAGGAAATGGCTTTCATAACAGCAGAGCACTCAGGAGAGCTTACCGCGCAAGTCGAGGTTAGCTGGTTGAGTAGAGAGAAGCGGAGAGAGGTAACTGTGGTCGGGAGTAAGGCGGAAGCGTACTTGGATTGCTCTGACCAGAAAGGCGTTCTCCGGACTGCAGAGGGTACCCAGCAGATATCGATCACGCCTAGCAACACCTTGAGGGAAGAGGTCGAACACTTCCTGAATTGTATAACCAGCCATCAAGACTCCAAACCCTTTTCCAACCAGTCAGACGGGGTCCTAGGGGCCCGGGTAGTCAGCGTCCTGGAATCTGCACGTGAATCTATCCGTCAGGAGCGCACGATGCAGATTCAGATGCCTACTGCCGAGGAGATCCCTGCAAAGTGAGGAGCAGCTCGAAATATTCCGTTATCAAGAAATCTAGGATCGGGAAAGACTCCCGAGTCTACGACCAGGTAAACCTTTACGGCTGCACGATTGGCAAGAACACGAAAATAGACGCTTACGTTTACATCGAAGAAGGCGTCACTATAGGGGATAATTGTAAGGTCAGACCGTTTGTTTTCATCCCGACCGGAGTAACGATAGAGGACAGTGTCTTCATCGGGCCCAACGTCACTTTTACCAATGACAAATATCCCAGGAGCAGCGGTGACTGGTCTCTGCTCAAGACCCGGATCAAAAGATTCGTGTCCATAGGAGCTGGGTCCACCATAAACCCAGGAGTAACCATCGGCGAGAACGCCCTCATCGGGTCCGGCTCCGTGGTTACAAAAGACATCCCCAGCAACGCAGTTGCAGTCGGTAATCCAGCCCGGGTCGTCGGCCAGAGAGAACCGCACAGGTAAGGGACTCGCTTTCGAAAACTCTTGCGATAATTCCAATCTACAGCGAAGCCCCGTCAGTGGGAACGGTCCTAGAGAGATTCGGGCCGGGCGTCGTTGACGAGATTTGTCTAGTCGCTGACAGCCCATCGCCCAGGACGCTGAAGCGGATCGAAGAAGCGCGCCGAAGCATCGATGTTCCAGTATACTTGATCCATAATCCTGAGAGGAAGGGAATCGGTTACGCTATCAGGCAGGGATACAGTTACGCCCTCGATAACAAGTTTGACCTGATTGTGGTGATGGCTGGGAATGGGAAAGATGATCCTAGGGAAATTCCTAGGCTGACCGCACCGATACTGAAAGAGGGGACGGACTACGTCCAAGGATCTCGGTTCCTCCCCGGAGGACGACGGAAAAAGAATCCGTTCCTCAGAAGCATCTTCACCCGCCTGTTTCCGGTCATCTGGACTTCGATGACCGGTGTCCACTGTACGGAGGTTACGAACGGATTCAGAGCCTATAGATCCTCGATTCTAAAAGACCCCCGGATCAACGTATGGCAGAGCTGGCTTGACAACTACGAGCTGGAGTATTATCTGCACTACAAGGCTCTCACACTAGGCTACAAGTTTGCAGAACGGCCGGTCTCAAAAGACTATACGGAAATCAGGAAGGGAAAATACTCACACATTTCTCCCCTCAAAGACTGGTGGCAGATAGTTGGGCCCGTATTCATGTTGAAACTCGGGGTCAAAAAATAGCCTTGGAACCGGCTATCGCTCAAGGCATAGTCCTGAGAGGCAACCAGGACAGAGACGTTCGAGTCTTGCGAGAATATGCTGAATTCTGGAAAATACCGTACGTTGTCGATCCTCTCCGTGAAGAGAACCAGATTCTCGTCTCGTCTGGGATGATACCGCGGACCGAAGTAAGGAACAGTGCAAGTGTCATCATTTTCCCATCGGGACCGGAAGACTCCAAAGATATTGCGAAAGAATACGGCCTTACGTTCCATACTAGGGACACCCTGCTTCGACTTCCAGTTAGTCCCGACGTCTCCGTTGCAATAAGAACCAGAGTGAACGAGTTCTCAGGAGCCGGCATCGAGCCAGTGATCAGCGATGGCAAAACAGCAGTGTTGTCCAAGATCCGCGATACACGCATTCACATATCATCGGTGGATCTGGTCTCCGAGTACGAGAGACTGGTAACCGGGGGATTAGAGGAAGCTCCGAGCAGAAAATTCCGACTTGTGACAAAGTTTCCATTCTCGTATCGAGCGATACCGTCTTTCATCAGGAATCGAGCATTCAGAACCCCCGATGCTGTCACGGAATTCACGGAGGACAAGCTTTCCCCTGTTGAATGCCTTCGGGCTGTCTTTCTGGCAAGCCTAGTTGTCGCGGCAGGACTTGCAATACCGCGGATAGCCTTCTGGCGGAAGGGAAAATCCCACGCTCTGGCGATCACCCACGATGTGGAGACGAGACTGGGCCTTGATGAGGGCGCGGGAAGATGCGCGGACATAGAGTCTAAGCTCGGGGTCCGTTCGACCTGGAACATTCCCAGCGAACGATATCCCCTCTCATCCCAACTACTGATCTGCCTTGCAAGTACGGGGGAAGTTGGGGGGCACGATACGAAACATGATGGCCGGCTGATTTTCGAGAGCTTTGAGAACAAGGTGGAAAGGGTCGGCAGGTGCAAATCCCGACTTGAATCCCTCTGCAAAAAGGAGGTTCGAGGGTTCAGGTCCCCTCTACTCCAGCATGGACGAGAACTACTAGGCGCGCTGGGAAAGGCAGGGTACATGTACGATTCATCCGTTCCAAGCTGGGAACCTCTCTCGCCCACATCCCTCAGGCCACATGGGGTCGGAACTGTCTTCCCATTCTTCATCTCGGGGATGTTAGAGATCCCTGTTTCTCTACCTCAGGACCACCAGCTCATCAGGGTGAGCGGTCTCGCCACTTCGGAGGCTGTTGAGGAGCTCTTTCGGATTTCGCGATGGATCCACGGTGTCGGTGGCGCGTGTGTATTACTAGTTCACCCGGATTACGAGTTTGGCCGGCCCGAGAATGCGGAGGAGTACTATCGCCTTCTCGACAGGTTCAGGTCTGATCCCGAGTGCGAGGTTCTAACGCTAGGGGAATTGGCGCAGTGGTGGATTCATCGGGCCAACTCCCGCATCGAGACGCGCAACGGGAACGTGTCCATCCAGTATGGGGATAGGGACCGGCCTGGCGATCTTGAACTTGAGATAGTGACTGGGTACGGTAGTGATGGATTCAAGGTTTCCCGCCTCGACAGCCCAGAAATAGTCCCGCTCCGTGAGCACACTTTCAGGGGGGAATAGTCTTCCTGATCGACTCCGTCCTCATTGCCTGGATTCTCATAGGCCTCGTCCATATCGGGATTCCTCTCGCATACTTCGGCGTAATGGGGAGATTGGCCTCTTCGAGAGGTTATGGCCTTAACCTCTCCAAGGAATGGGAGCCAACTGTCAGCATCATCGTCCCAACATACAACGAGAGTCCTGTGGTTGAGAAGAAGCTCCGCAACCTCGCCGAGATCGATTATCCAAGGGAAAAGGTCGAGCTTATCGTGGTTGACAGCGCTTCGTCTGACGGGACCGCTCAGCAAGCCCGGAAGGCCTTCGAGGAAATGGGCTTCAACGGAGTTGTGTTGGAGGAAACAGAGCGGAAAGGTAAGGCGTCGGGTCTCAACACAGGTTTGAAGCGCGCTTCAGGAGAGCTCGTCTGTATCAGTGACGCTGAGTGCTTGTGGAACCAGGAGACTCTGCGAAACGCCGTAAAGTATCTCTCGGATCCTTCAGTCGGCTCTGTCTCGGGAGTTCACGCTAGCCAAGCGCTGGGGTCTAGTCTGCCGGTCAGCATGGAGAATTCCTACAGGTCGATCTATCGCGCGGTGAGAATTGGCGAGTCCAAAGTTCACAGCACTCCCGTCGCTGAGGGGGAGATTCAGCTCTTTCGTCGGGCGGATATGCCGAGTTTTAACACTCGGATCGGAGGGGATGACACGGATGCTGCCTTGGCAATGGTGGAGAAAGGGCTTCGCGCGATCAGCGCTGAGGACGTGGTTTTCTTCGAGCCTACCCCCAGCGTTTGGGGCGCTCGGTTCAGGCAGAAGATACGGCGAGGCCAGCACGTGATCCAGGCATTTCTTGGTCATCGACGCCTGTTCACCGGAAGGTCGACTCCCGCGGGAATCATCTTTCCGATGGAGTTTTTCCTGTACGCTGTCAACCCGGTTCTCTTTGTCCCATTTGCGGCGTTGACGATCTGGGTAGTCGCGATCTTTCCACTGGTTCTCTACATGGCATTAGCTGGGCTAGCTGTGATAATCTTGGTTCCTAGTCTCAGGCGGATGGGAGCGACGTACCTAACTAACAACGTGATCATGCTGGCCGCCCTGTATCAGGAGGCGCGGGGGAACAAACAGCTGACATGGGAAAAGATCGAAGAAAACCGGCTGGGTCAATGAACGACTCAGTTTTGAGGTTGGGCCCGCGCCCCGTATCGGCAAGTGATTTCAAATTCAGGCATATTACCAAATGCACCTTTGGATATAGGACTATACATTGGTATTCGGTTAGATTTTTGTTTCCATTCGCATTTCGTTTCAGAGTTTATTACTGCCTCAACTCCTCCATTATGGTTTAGGGTCCAGAGGGCGTCATGGAGAGCATAACGTATGTGAGTCCCCGATATCCTCCGTATATTGGAGGGGTGGAGACTCATGTCTCAGAGCTCACCACAAGGGCATCTGGCCGGTTTCGCAGGGTTTCTGTTGTGACCACAGACCCCTCAGGGGGCCTTCCCTCGACCCAGAGCCTAGGGAATGGTTCGACGATATTCAGAGTGAGATCCTTCGCACCGGGGGGAAACTATCATTTTCCAATGTCGGCGAGTTTTGTCAAGATCCTTCGATCTTGTCGTTCGCGTATTCTCCACTTGCATAGCATACACGATGTTCCAGGTCCACTAGCGGCAATCCTTGAAAGCAAGAGTGGTAGCTCGATTGTCTTCACTCCTCATTTTCATGGAAAATTCAGTTCTAGCCTTGGAGAGCTATTCTTCGAAGCATCTCGGCCGGTGTTGGGCATGGTCATGGACCGGGTGGATTGTCTGATCTGCGTGTCGGAGTTCGAAGCGGGAATAATGGGCGAGGCCTTTCCCAGTGCGGCGCGCAAGATTACCGTGATACCTAACGGTGTGGACTCTAGACTTCTCTCTCGGTATTCATGGTATCCGCCTGCGTCTCCCAGAATCCTTTTCGTTGGCCGGTTGGAGAAGTACAAGAATGTGGACAAGATCTTGACGGCGTTCGCCGTCTTGAAGGAAAAGCACCCTTCTCTCAAGCTCACTGTCGTGGGGAGAGGACCGGTCAAGGAAGAACTCTTGTCCCAAGCGGAGCATCTCAAGCTAGGTTCGAGCGTGGAATGGCTGGAGGGGTTGACGAAACCGGAGCTATACGAACTCTACCAGTCGAGCACCGTGTTTGTTCTACCATCCTATCTTGAGGCTTATGGGATAGTGGTCGCTGAGGCCGTGGCTGTTGGCACCCCTGCCATAGTGGCGAACTCCTCCGCCTTATCCGAGTTTGTAACGGCCGGATTGGCTACGGCTGTTGAGCCTCCGGTCGAGATGGAGAAATTGGTCAATGCAATGTCCCTGGTTCTGGAGGATCCGAAATCATACTCGGCTAGGAAAAGAAGCTCTGACATGATTCTGTCATGGGATGACGTGGCAGCGAAGACCTTCGAAACGTACCAGTCCCTTCTTTGAGAGAGGTGAATCATTTGCGGATGAATTTTCTCGAATCGATGGGAATAGTGAAAACAGCCAGAAAAGAGGCTGACTCATTGATCCTGGCTCGAGTCCTCCTTCGAAAGGAGTCCCTGCCGATCGACTCTGAGAAATTCGTGGAGCTCGCTAAGCTCAACAAGGTACTGCTCAGGACAGCTTCCCGGCTGAGGGTTCCTGCCCCGGTCGCACGGGCCGCGAAGGACGGAGCAACAGAGGCATGGGAACTATACGACCAAATGAGCCGGGCCTTCGAGGAGCGAGGAATCCCCTTCGTGCTGATAAAATCCTTCGACTCCCTGCCCGACATAGGCCATGACCTAGATTTTCTGGTTCCCTCTCCTCCTGAGTTCCGCAGAGCCAAGGATCTACTTGTGACCGAATACAGGGTTCGCCCGCAGGATCTGACACATTGCGACAAACTTGTCGGCAAATTCAGCTGCTACCTGCCGAAATTTGTGCACGACTTCGAAATCTACCCTACTATCAGCCAGCTCGGAGAAGAATACCTGGCACCGGAAGACGTTCTGAAACACCGCAAGAAAGAAAATGTAAACGGCCGCGAAGTTTGGCTCACATCTGACGTGGACGGCGTTCTGATAAGAGTTATCCATGCAATGTTTCGTCACAACGCTCTGAAGCTCTCTGACATCATCGATTTTGCCAATATGACTCGTAGTTGTCCCAGTCACGAGATAATAGACGGAATTGAGAGGACTGGGACCCAGGACGCGTTCCTCTTCTATCTCTCAATCGTGGAGCGATTCTTAGAAGCGTGCGAGGTCGATTTTCCCCACGTTACGCGTTTGAGAGAAGAAGCAGTAAGGAATTTCGGCGCCGACAGGCTGGGCTTTCTTGGAAAGGATAGGCTCGTTCTTCCCTACCGCATCCCTCTTCCTGCGCAAGTAATGGTCTTCCTCCTCAAGGCGGCACGGGATACTGCGAGGGGCCGTCTCGGAAGTGCTGTCAGATGTTGGCTCGCTCCTCCCCTATTGCTTCTGAACTTTGTCAACGCGCTATCGGCGGACCGGCTTCTCAAGAAGGTCTGGTGAATGCGAACGGTGCTCGTGACACTGAGTGGGACCCATGGAACCGGAAAGTCCACGAATGCCGGTAAATGCTACTATCTCCTGAACAAGCAAGGTCTAAGGTTCTCCTATCTCAGGCATCAAGATCTCTTGGACCCGCTTGGTTTCATACTGAGAAGAGCAGCGAGGATTCTTAGGTTCGAGAGTACCACCGACTTCGAGAGGATAGCGCCCGTACGCGTCCTTTCATCAGCTTACTATCTATTCATCTATCTGCCATTCCTGGCGGGCGGAATCAGGATTCGTAAGCTCCTCGGATACAGTACTGTGGCGGACCGGTACCTGTACGATCTTATGGCCGGCTCTTGGGGCAACGGGATGAAGGTGCCGTTGGAAAAGCTGCTCTTACGCATGGTTCCCCGCCCTGACGTTTCCTTTGTCTTCGATGCTGACGTTAAGAGAATTCTCACCGATCGGCCGGAGCACACTTTCGAGTACATCATCAACGAGAAGGCGCAGTACAGCAAGCTTGTGGGCGCCTTTGGGCTAAGAAGGGTCAGCACTGACGATCCTCCCGAGACAGTCTGGAACAGCATCCTTCACGACATTAAAGCCGCATTCCCTCAGGGCGACCAAGAGAGAAGACCGGGCCTTGGTGCTTGATATTGAAGGCTCTGGTAATAGGCCTGGACGCGGCTTCTCCTCACCTAATTGAGAAGTGGATTGACAAACTTCCCAATCTCAAACGTCTCACCCAGCGAGGCGTGCACGGGGTCCTCGAATCAATTGTACCACCGTCAAGTGTGCCGGCCTGGCAATGCTTTGCCACGGGGAAGAATCCGGCGAAGATAGGGAACCTAGGTTTCATCTACATCGGCAGGGACCTTCAGATCAAACACGGCAGGACAATTCCTGAAATGGGATGCATATGGGACATTTGTTCTAAGGCTGGGTTTAGGGTAGGAGTCTTCAACGTTCCGGGAACCTATCCCCCTTACCCGGTAAACGGGTTCATGGTATCCGGCTTCCCCATTCAACCCGGGAAGGCCTGGACATACCCAGCCGATCTGATGAAGAAGCTCGATTCCGCAGTGGGAGGCTACGAGGCTGACGTGCCACTGGCAAAGCCGTCAGAGATGAAAGGTGGAGAGAGAGCCTACCTGTCAGAGGTCGAGCGGCTTCACTCAAAAAGTGTCGAATCCGCTAGACTGCTCCTCGAATGGTTCCGGCCCGACCTGTTCGTCATGACTCTCCAAGGCCTGGACATGGTCCAACACGACTTTTGGCATTTCATGGAAGATCCAGCGTCGCAGTACGCCAGCGTCGTACAGGACTGGTACGTGAAGATGGATGAGGCGATTGGGAAACTGACCCAGAGTGCAAAAGAAGATACATACGTCCTGATCATGTCGGACCACGGCTCCGTTCCGGTCGCTGGTTCTCTCTACATCAACGAGTTCCTGAGGTCCCAAGGCCTACTAGCTTGCAACGTCAATGGAGGCGAGCGAGCTGGGGAAAAAGGATCCTCTCGGAAGATCCGAGAGTTCGCCATAAGACATGTGCCCCCACGGATCATTAGAACCATCTACAGTCTCTCTCCGAGTTTCATAGCAAGCAAGCTAACAGTGTCCGCTGAGATGGAAAGAGTCCTACGGGATCTGGTCCAGAGCATTGATTGGACGCGGACCCTAGCTTTCTCAACTGGCGGACATGGAGCGGCGATCTATGTGAACTCCCAACCTGAAAGGCCTAAGGAATTGTCAACAACCACTGCTCGGTCGGAAATCGTTCGCAAGATCTGCGACCTCTTGAGCGACCTGACCGATCCCGTTTCAGGAGAGAAAGTTCAGCCCGTCTTCCATCTCGGCGAGAAAGTTTTCCGGGGGCCGTATAAAAGCGAGGCACCAGATCTTTGTGTGGAACTTTTCGAGGAGGACAAGAAGGTTCAGGTCAACCCGCGACTGGGGTCGCGGAAGATATGGAGCTCGAGCTCGCATTTCGCGGCCACGCACGTGAGGGACGGGTTTTGGGCTCTGACCGGCCCACAAGTTAGACCAGGGATTACTCAAGATGCGGGGATTCTCGACTTGGCACCAACCCTGCTCAATCTCCTAGGCTTGCGGGTTGAGGAGGATTTTGACGGACAGATCCTTGACTCAGTATTTTCTAAGACCGGATCACGATAGCTTGTTCTCTCTGGTTTGGTTCGATGCGTAGACGAGGCCGCCTCATATCTTTCTCGGGCATAGACGGTAGTGGGAAGACGACACAGGTCAAGTTGCTGGAGAATCGGCTCAGGGAGAATGGGGTTGAAACTGTGAAGATTTGGTCAAGGTGGCGGCCGCTCCTCTCGCTTCCCCTCTTGCAAGTTCTTCGTCGAACCGGCCAGGTGCGAGTTCACAAAGCGGATTTCCTTTCTATTGTAGAGTTCCACAACCCCAAGAACGAGGCACTCGCGTCTCTCTGGTGCTTTGCGACGCAGTTAGAAAATCTCCTGAAAACGATCCTGAAGGTATTCTTTCCCATGGCGCTAGGACGAACTGTCGTTTGTGACCGATATTCGCTTGACTTGTTGGTTGATGGTATGTCCGATCTTCATGATCCGCCGACGAAAATGAGGCTCGGTTTCAAGCTGCTCAAGCTTCTACCAAGGCCCGAGGAGGCTTTTCTGATAGACGTCGATGCGGGATCGGCTTACGGGCGAAAGCCTGACCTGCCGAGCGTTTCCCATAACGTGCAGAGGATCCACCTCTACCTCAGCATGTGCGAGCAATCTGGCGTGAAAGTAATGGATGGCAGAAGGCCGGCGGAGACAATTCATCAGGATGTCTGGAATCTCGTATCCTCGATGGTAACATCTCGGTGAGCGATGAAGTTTGGAAGTATGTTTCGTCGGGGACGATGCGCATCCACCTTGGAATCATGCGAGCTCTGCATTGACAAAGCGGATGATAGAGTGTCTCTCGCCAGAGGTGACTTGTACGCTGGTTACCACCTCCGAGGAAGATGTCCGGCATTTCAAGACAGGTTGGAGTACGGTCACGACGAAGCCTTCTGGAAGGCGGGCTTTGGACGCGGCGAAGCTTGGACTGCTCGCTACTCAATGCTCCGCTGACATCATCCACGTCGTAGGAACTAACGCGTTAGTCTTCTCACCAGTCTGCAAATTGCTCGGAACCAGCGGTGCAATCGTACGACACATCTTCACCCCCTACGATAGGAAGGATGGAATGGTCCGTCCACTAAGGTGGCTGGTCAACAAGCTCTTCGTAGGCGCGTACGCATTTACCACTCCATGGATAGGCCGATGGGATAGAGATCTTGGCTCGGGAATACGAAAATTGCTCGTAAGGCCTCCCATTGACTGCGAACTCTATCGACCATATGACGTGGAAAATGACCATTCGGCAAATGGTGGTTCGCATGAATACAGCCTTCTCTACATGGGCCCGCTCTGGCCCTCTCGGTTTCCAGCCGAGAACGTTCTAGGAGCGCTTAGGCTCTTGCTTGGTAAGGGATTTGATATCGGACTGAACGTCCTCACCAGCGCTAGAAGTTCTGTAAGTCTGTGCGAAAATGTGTTGGCTCTTGCGAAGCGCCTCAGCGTGGACCGAAACATGGCGTTGGAAAGGAAGGATCTTTCGGAGATCGACAGGGTCCGGGCGTACAATGCGGCTGACGCGATAATTTTCCCATACGTAGGTCCCGAACCAGAGCAGCTTGCCGATCCGCCCTTTGGAATCCTGGAGTCGATGGCGTGCGGGAGAGTCGTTATCTCGACGCGAGTACTAAGCGTCCCCGAAGTTGTGAGCGATGGAAATACTGGTTTCCTAATCGAGTCCGCCTCATCAAACGACATTTGCAGCGGTGTCGTATACGCACTGACCGCTCCGGACAGGAAGGAAGTTGGAATCGGTGCACGGGAGAAGATCGTTGGACAGTTCAGCTATCCCGCGGTTCGTCGAAGTCTGCTCGAGGCATACGAGTCCCTCCTGGTGCGTTGAGCCAGTTGGCATTCTGACCGGCTATTCCAATGGGAGGTCTAGAACACCCGAGCTCACAAATCTACTGACGTGAATATCCGTCCGTGTCCTCGATTCGACATGCATTTCACGTCAACTATTTCCTAATGGTATTCCATTAGATTGAAATTTATTGAGAAGCGTTTATACGCTTCACCGATCGAGGTGCTACTTTAGCAGGGTGAGAATATCCACTTCGAACAGCGACCTTGTTTGGTAGTCGTTGCCAAAGAAGTGTTTTTCGGCCTCGCTGCCATGTGGCGGTCTCGATGAGAGGGAAATCTTCCTTATTACTGGCGATTCTCCTTTTCTCATTCTTCTGGATTCCAGTACGTAACAATGTGGTGTTGGCAGCCGGCCCAACCTTCCAATTTGCGGCCGCGGGGGATCATAATCAGAGTCTAACCACAAACTCTAGCCTTAAGCGCCTCGCTGACTCCGGAGTAAATTTCTATCTGGCCCTCGGGGACCTAAGCTACACGACTGTCGGCGAGGAGAGCGATTGGTGCAACATAGTAAAGTCGTACGTGGGTCCAAACTTTCCATTCGAACTCGTGTCAGGGTTCCATGACGACGGGCTGGAATCACCGCCTAGTAACGGTGGTCTAATCGACAGCTATGCGAACTGCCTCCCCGACAAATTGGGGTCTACGGGCATATACGGAAAAGAATACTACTTCGAGTATCCTCAATCCAGTCCTCTGGCACGAATCATAATGGTATCACCAGATCTCAACTTCACCAACGGCGGATTCTATTCGTACAGCAAGGGGTCTTCACACTACTTATGGCTGGCAAGCGCGATAGACGGGGCAAGGGCCTCTGGGATCACCTGGGTCATAGTGGCGATGCACAAGCCCTGCATTTCGGCGGGACTATACCCTTCATGCATAGTGGGGCGAGACCTGATGAACCTTTTGTTTCAGAAAAAGGTTGATTTGGTATTACAGGCTCACGACCATAACTATCAACGCAGCAAGCAACTGACATGTGCCCTCGTTGAAAAGTTCTCAAGTTCTTGTGTGGCGAATGACGGCTCGTCAGGAATCTATTCGAAAGGCCGAGGAACAGTATTCGTAATAGCGGGAACATTTGGACAGGTATTTTATCCCATTAATTTTACCGACCCTAACGCCGCCTATTTTGCAAGCCTCGCGAGTAACAACACTAGTGGGATGGGACATGGATTTGTTCAGATCTCCGTTACAGCTAGCGAGATCAGGGCTCAGACGGATTTCTCAGGCAGCTTCTCCGACTCTTTCAGCATAGTCAAACCCGGAGTCTTGCAATCAATCACCTTCTTTGTAGAGGACAATCTCATCTTGGTTTGGCTTTCTATGGTCCCTATCTTGGCAGGGATAACGGTAATCTCGTTTAGACGCTGGAGAAGATGGCCCCTAATCGCGAAAAACTGAACAGTTGATGCGTCTAAGCATTTTTGCTCCAGCATAGCCGCGGAACTTCTCTGCCGGATAGGTTTTTTTTGTGGGACTCGGCTTACTTTTTGCCAGCCCCGGCACTGGCCTAGCGATAGTGTCTCCTGACCAGTATTACCGCGGTGACAGTCAAGGTTAGTCCGACGGCGAGTCCTATGAGGAGCGGCGAGGATGAGGAGAGGTTGCTGAGCAGGCACTGGAGGCAGAACCCGCTTGGAGCGGATGGTGGAGTGACGATAGCTGTTAAGAATTCTGACATTGTGGTTGAACCGCAGTCGTTTCCTGAGACTAGGCAACTTAGCGACCAGTTGGATTCGATCGTGGCAAGCCAGTTCAGATGGGTAAACTTGGTCGACGAAGAGTAGTGGAGTTTTGCTCCGGGACCGGCGACTACGAAGTAGACTGGAGTTGTTCCATATGTGCCCGTAGTGGGCTCGTCCAATGTAATCATAACGGTTGCAGACAGGTCGGTCTCAAATGTTTTCGTAGTAAGTATCGCCGGGACAACAACTGATAGCCAGCTGTCCGCCTGTTGCATGTTACAGTCGTGGCTATCATCGATTACGTTGGGGGTTACCCATGAGAAGTGAGGAGCAGTACCATTAAGGTCACTCACCAAGCTGCTGATGACAGAGGTCGTTACAGATGTTCCGCACGAGGTTGCGCCTCCGCTGAGTCCTGAGGGGACTACTAACGAACATCTTGTTGAGTTGTTCACGATGTTACCGAAGTAGACAAACGGATTATGATGCGCGACATAGTCTGTTCCGCCATCAGAACCGCCATTACCGTTGCAGATGTCAGCGGCGGGCATTCCTTCCATGTAGCCTTTCCAAGATACTCCGGCTTTGGAAAATCTGTCAATTACATTACAAGGGCTTGAACAGGTCCAAGGAGCGGTAACACAACCACCGGAGTTTGGGGGTGGGTCAGATGTACATCCCCAGGTCTGCGCCGAGACTAAGCCGAGATAATTGGGTAAGCTTGGATTCCACGTAGAGGAGACCGGGCCCACATAATTGGTACTATTGGCGTACAAATTGCCCAGGGACATCATATAGGGAGCGCAGCCGCTGCAAGTTACAGATGATAGAGGATGATTCTCTAATATTATGAAAACGATGTGGTTGGAGTAAGAAGGGCTGGGTGATGCGAAGGCCTGGAAGCCCATGGAACCTTGGCTGTTGATTGGAGAAATAGTTGTCTGTGCCAGGGTAACCATTCCCAACAGGATGGAACACGTGAAAAAGGTCCGGAGGCTCACTCTCATCTCATTTCCTTGGCGATCACGTTCAATATTCAACGCCGCTGTTCCCTCTCCATCCACTCTATGTGTCTTACAACCAGAGTACATGGGAAGGTTGCTGATCCTAGACTTGGAATCAGGCTTCGAGCATTGAGAGTTTTAACCCATGTCCTGACAAAACTCTCGGTTTCAATCGTTGTAATGACAAAGCGATCCGGCGATATCCTCCCCTCGTCTCAAGGAGGGCCGACCCCGAAGTGGGATAAATAGGACATGAAGGAAATCATTGGTGAAACCCATCTCCGGAGATTTAGCCAACATGAACGGTGCAGAATTGCGGTAGGTATACTTACCTAGTGGGTTCGTGAAAATCAGGGTCTCGGACGACAAGGTATTAACTCGATTGCGCAGTCGTGAACCTGGAAAACCCGTGGCCAATGCTCGACTAGGCGAAGCCCTGATCGATATTCAGACCATAGTGATCATCGGATTGCTGTACTGGCTACTCACCGAAGAACAATCAAACCCCTTCCTACGCACTTGGCTCTCAGATAACTTTCCGCTGGGATTGTATATCCTATCCCCTCTGGCGGTTGCGGTGATCAGCGGGACCCTATTGGTCGTTACGGCGTTCCGGATCGGACTTTTCGTAACTGGCAGAAGCATGACTTTTGTGGGTGGTGAAGTTCTTCGCGGGCTATCCGGGCTCGAAATACAGCTCCGAAAATTCGTCTCGACCAAGGGAACCACCACCTCAGCGCTAATACTAACGAGCTTTGGCACGGCGTTAGGTCTGTATTCATACTTCATAGCCGGAATCATCCCACTCACGGCGCTGGGTATCTCATGCATCATTCTAGGTCTTACTGCACTGTCGCTCCCTCGCCACGTCAGGGGCGGTCCGGGTATGAGGGCGATGCTTCAAGGGGCTACACGAGGTGTGGAAGCGTTGCTCGAACAGGGTACCGTTGGAAGGGCAACGTACCTTCCGCCAGCTGACGGCGATGCAATCTTCGCCTATGTCCCCTTGACTCCTCAGCCCGAGACCCTTAGCATCGACGAGATGAAGCAAGCTCCCAAGAGTCATGTTGGTAATAACGAGAAGGGACTGCTCGTCCACCCAGTGGGGTCGGAACTGAATAGAATACCCGAGTTCCAAGAAGCCCTTTCTCTCGAGGAGAGGCTGAGATATGTTCTCGTGGAATCGGCAGATGTCTGCTCCCGAGTAATGGTCGAGGAGACTGGGAGCGTCGTAGTGGTGGCGATGGAGAGTGCAGACACGGACCTTCAGGGACAGAAATATCTGGAGTCGCTCGGCAGCCTTCCTTCGAGCCTGGCGGCCTGTATAATTGCTACATTGCACAATAAGCCTGTAACACTGCTTGACGAGAAGAAGACGGGGAACAGACTTATTGCCCGTTTTCGGTTGCTTGCATGAGCCGAAGGGAGAGGTAGAGGGTTGCGTCGAGAAAACTCGTTTCTGATATCGCTTGCAATCCTGCTCGTAACCTCAGTGGTTCTGCTCTCAACGTTACGAGTCCAAAACCTCGCCACTTACCTGAACCTCTTTACATTATGCTACTTCGCGGATTCGTTCGTTTTCAGGCCCAAGAGAAGATCAATCGATTTCGTAGGGCTGGGTCTTCTATACTACAGTGCACTCTTCCTCGCCATCGCCTTCCGGGTGTTATAGATCTCTTGCGTGGTTTTCTAGCCGCACTGCATTTGATCTCATTTGGTGCTTGCTCTTTTGTCATGCTGTTTCAAGCGTACACTCATGACCTGCCCACTTTGGCCTATTATCTGGCGCTTCTCGTCTTTGTTGGGACGGTTGCAACCTCGATTGTTCTTGGAAGCGAATTCCTGGCGGTGGCGGGCGTCCTCTCCTTCTTTCTCGTGACCCGGTTGATGTTCTACGTCTCGACTTTCTTTCTCGCTTTTCCCTTTGGCGATCCCTACGGCCAGTTCGGAGTTCTACGGGTATTTGCCCAATCTTCTCACATCTCGATACTATTTCCCAACACCCCTCCCTTTGACCAAACAAAGTACTTGGCCCTTATCACGAACTCGTATTCTCAATGGCCGGGATTCCAGATACTGACACTCAGCCTCTCAAGAATCACCGGCCTACCGCTGCTTGGATCGGCAATGGCCATAACCATGATCCTTGATGTGGGTTGGTTCATGGTATCGTACGCTCTGGTTCGGAAAGTTCTTGCCCGAACGATCGTGAACCTTCCAAACGCCGTAGCTCTCAGCTTGGCGATTGTTACGGCGCTGCCGACAACTGAGATGCCATCGTATTTCAAATACGACTTTCCAGCGACGCTGTTCCTCCTCGTCTCCGTCCTACTCTTGCTGAGGGTATACGACAATCACGACTTCAAGGTGTTGGCTCCGCTAACCATCCTCAGTATGGCGATTACGGTGACCCATAGCATAACATCCCTCTTCTGGGTGCTGGTGCTGTTACCTTTCGCGCTCTGGACAACGGCGCCACGTCTCTTTACGACTCTCTCTTCGAAGCTTCCGTTTGTTCTGGGGCGGTCGATTCAATGGCCGAAATTTAGCCGTCAACCTCCGGTGCATGCTCTTTTCGTCTTCGCGCTCATCTCATTCCTCTCATGGTCGGCCTTTTACGCGGTATACCTAGTCAAGTACGTTAGTGTCTCGGCGGGAAAGATTCTTTCTTCACTTTCACTAGGAACTCTTTCGCGACTCTCGTCCAACCAGAGTAATATCGGTATGCTGACTCCCAAATGGCTACTTGACCTCCTGTATGTCAGAGACCGTGTCTTTCTTGGGCTTCTTCTGGCTGGAGTTGCAGCGTTAGTTATCGTCCCATCCCTGGTCCGGAGGGCTCACGTGAAGATCATGCTTCTCACTCTATCGGTGATTATTGTCGCTACGGAATTCTCCGGTGCGTTGAACTTTGGAGACCGTGCCCTCCTGCTTTTTGCCCCACTGATCGGATTTCTTACCCTTGCGCCCTTGATCGTCGTAGGCTCTCGGTGGCCCAAGCTCAGCAAAGTCCTAATCGTCTCTATGATGATCTTGCTTATGTTCAGTGCAGGGGTCGGGTTTTGGGGGTCCTCATTCGCTCCCACCGGCCTCTATGTCCAAGGAGCCAACCCCTCCTCAATGAGCGGAAGGCCTCTTACGTGGCCAGGGGTTGCTTCGTATCTGTCTTTTTCGGGCCGGCAAGATTGTATATTGACCAACGAGATCTATATGACTTCAATGAGCGTTCCAGTGGATGAGTGGAATATTTCCGGAATGATTGGAAATGTCCGTCCCGCACCAGGCTGCCTTGTTGTAGTTTACCCCGGCCTCTATTCAACTGTCAATTCGAACGTGTCATCATTCGGCTTCGGTGAACCCTACATCCCATATCGCGGGTTCTCACCCAACGCGTTTTACAATCATCTCTACAATAACACGGATAGAATTTTCTCGACAAGAGAAGCCGCAATATACTACTATTCATGACAGAATCCGGTTTACAGCGGTAAGGCTTCAGCGGCCGGGCGAGTGGGTTCGAAATATTTCGATTCTACAACTATCACGCAATGATTTCTTTTAGGTCGTAAGCGATTTCATCCTAGGAATCACTGAGGAGTTGCTATTCACTAGTCGTGATGTTCGCAAGACGATAGTAGGAATACTTTCTATGAGCAGTGAGAAACAATAGCCCAATGGTTACGGTGCTAAGCGATAAAACCACCGCGAGCAACGTGATGCCGAATGGAGTGAAGTTCAGCGCGAGCCCGACTAACGTCGTTATGGCCAGACTCATGACGAAGGAAACTGAAGTTCGAGTTAAGTAATCAATGTCCTCTTTCTTGGAGTAGATGAAGCCGAGGAGTGTGTACCCTGGGAGAAATAGGACCAACAGGGCCCCGAATATGTAACGGAGGTAGAGCGCAAGACCTGATGATGCAAAGACAAAGCCGATGGAGGCTAGGGTTGCGAATGTCTGTTCCCAGAACCAAATGGAGAGCGGAGAAAGAAGATAGTCTAGAAATCGTTTGTACGGGACCGGTTCTCGGATCAGAATCTTCCGGTCTGCTTGAAGGCTTGCTATTTTCGCAATGATTTTGTCAGACGTGTAGGCCAGGTCATTGGACAGTTCTCTCACTAACCTTGCAAGGGGAATGGGTTTCGTCGTCAATTTCTGCAATACGAGAGTTTCGATCTCCTTCCCGGTCTTTGACTCGTTAGCTAGAGTCTCTTTTCTTCTAAAACCGTTATTGAACTGTGCCCTAGTCTTTTCCGCTGGCGACGAATTCCTATCGATGCCTAGGCTGTTACGTTTAGCCAAATCTGGTTCCATAATCCGGTGTATTCGAAATTGGAAGCGGGAACATTGTAAGACCATAACTCGAATATGATCCTCGTATTATTTCCCACTTGGTTCACGCTAAGGGTCATCGGGAATGTCCAGGTTTCATTGTCCCTAACAATGTGCCAAAAAGTTGTGAGCACTGGCGCATTAGCGTAGGTTGAATTGCTCACCAAGGTTGACTGGATGCCAAGTTTGACGAGCATTTGGTAGTTTTCGATGCTGCCCTCATGGTTTCCTACAAAACCGTAGAGCAGAAACGGCTGGTTCACCCCGACAGTTGTCGGATAGCCTCTGGTTGTCTGGTCGGGACCTAGGATACCTAGTTCCGAATACCTCTGCTGTTTTACCGGTATTAGGGGTGCCAGAGCGGTTACTACGACGAGTATAGTTATGGATGCTAGGATTATTGTTGCGGTCTGCCTATTCATCGCTCTTTTTCACAACATGGTTTCTATAGACTCGCAACCACAGCCGCCTGTAGACACGGTCTCCCATGAGATAGGCCAGTGCAGCTATACCAAGCGTTGCAGCAACGGTGCCTAGAGATTCGTACAAACGGAGTTGGCGTGCCAGGGAACCGCCAGATGAGACCGAAGTAGAATTCATAGAAACCATTTGGGCTATGGTAGTTGCGTTAGAGAGATCCGCGGAGGCGGCATTCGGATCTGTCGCATTTTCCGCCAGGGCCCTTTGAATAAGGGAAACGGCTATGTTCAGCTTTTCGACAAGTGCGGAAACGTCTCCACCTTTCTGTTCCGCGTAATAGACTGAGGAAAAAGCGCTATTAACCGAGCTGTTCGCGGTCGCTAATTGTCCTCCGGTAGCTTCGTGCGAACTAATAGGAGTAATCGAAATCACCAGA
>VBBD01000054.1 GCA_005882895.1 Candidatus Bathyarchaeota archaeon
ACACACAGGGGCGTTTGCGTACAGCGTACTACCGACATCTCGGGGGTGAACGAATGTCAGAAGAACCAAAGAAGGCAGAGAGGGCTCCTACCCAAATGCGCAGAACTGATATCCCAGCGGACACTATACTGATCGGTAAGAAGCCGATCATGGCCTATGCTACGGCTGTCATGATGCACTATAACACGGGTGCCAAGAAGCTGACCCTAAAGGCTCGTGGACGAGCCATCAGCACTGCCGTCGACGTGGCCGAAGTGGTGAACAACCGCTTCTTCCAGGGCGGTTTAGCCAAGAATGTACACTTGGGCACGGAGGTCGTCGGTGAAGGCCAGGATGCACGGAACGTCTCCACTATAGAGATCATCCTAGAGCGAACAAAGTAGCAAATGGAAATCGTATCCTAACAGGTGTGAAACTCCCACTTTTTAGAAGCACTTTTTGCTTCTTCCCCACGAGGGGCGGGGCGCGGGAAAAACAGACCTCCCGGGGGGCCAATGAGTTTTCATGTAGATTTGGCTGAGAAACGTATGGATATGTCGTTGTCAGACGTTTAACGTCTTGACTATTCATATGAGCCTTTGACGGCTAGACGTTTTTCTACGAAACGCCGAAAAATATTGGACCTAAACTGCTCCTTAAAACGCCCTAAAAGTTACGTGCAATGTTACCTATCCAGCGTGCCTAGGCATCTTGTGCTAGAATTTGTTTCTGTGCATTTTCTCGTCCCTATCAGACGATTAACGCCGTCAACACGGGGGGTCTCTGCAACAGAGTGCAGGCAACTCAAGTCTTTATCAAACCAGATTCGTTCTCTTGATTTCACGCGGGGGTTGCCAAGACAGGTCAAAGGCGCAGGGCTCAGGACCCTGTCCCGTAGGGGTTCGTGGGTTCAAATCCCACCCCCCGCACCACATTAGCCTTATTTCGATAATCCACGAAGAAAATCCCGAAAAATCGAGTCGCGATTCGAACCTAAGTTCGATCCTCCGGTACTGCACCACATTTTCGAAAATCTCCGACGAGCAATGCGGTACAATGCACGGATTGTCCAAACCCAAAGAAAAAAGGCCAGGGTTGTACCGAAGGATTCACCCATGCTCACCTTTCGGTCGGTTTAACCCAGATCCGGAGCAATGTCCTTGTCGTTTCTCTTGCTTCAAGCCCAACCAAGTCAACGGGTTGTTGCATCACAGAAATTTGACGCTTGCACAGGGAACTCAAGCTGCATAATGGCCCATGTGGAGACAGACCTATTCATTGCTGCATTGGTAATCTGACGGGAAGTTCTACATACATATGGAACCCTAGCTGCCTAGGTTACTGTTGACTCTCCAGACTGGTGAACGTTATACTCGACGAGTCTCGCCTTTCGGTGTGTCCCTGTTAGCGGTTGGAATCGTCCTGCTCGTCTTTGGAATCTATTGGGCGCGCTACGTGGGGGGTGGCGTGTTGGCATTCGTCATACTCTTTACCGGATTGCTCTTGGCGATTGAAGAGGCAGGACTCGAACGTGGAGGGCATCAGAAACTCTGGGTCAACCGGAGCGTTGTTTCACCTGGACCGGAGGAAGTGGCGCCTCTCGGCGAACAGAAAACTGAAATTCGCAATAACACCAACGATCTCGTCAACCGTCTAGGTATCACTGGATTCCAAGTCGAGAAAGTTGCCTGGGGTCCTTCCGCAGATCAGATACGGAATGTGGCGAGTGGAGAGTGTCACTTTGATCACAACGAACTCGTTCTCTCTTCGCGGTTGAGGAGCACTCTCAATGTCGAAGACTGGACGCCCCTGATTGCTGTTTCGCTCATTTACGATAAGAAACTGATGCCGAGGATTTTTCGAACAAGACGTCTATTCGCGATTTTGTGGGTCTTAAGTTTGGCGGGCCTCGGTGTACTCATGAGCCTTCCAGGAAATAGCATCATCGCTCTTCCCTATCTCCTCTGGCTCTTCGCTCCACTAGTCATTGGAATCAGACTAGCGGGGGGCACAGATTTTCGGATGCGACTCTTGGCGAACTCCGAGGCGGGGGACCTGGTTGGTCGCGATCGACTCGCCGGTGTTCTGGCAAAAATAGGAGAGAAACAGCCAGAACCAGTCCCCGGCCTGGAGGAATACGACAGAGTCCCGACTATCAGTGAGCGACTAAACAGGATTGAACCTGTTGGCTCTGAATTCCAGGATCCGCAGGTGCGTAGGGTCAAGGGGTCTCTGCAAGTCCAACAAAACGCGCTCACAAAAACAGCATTGCAAAAGCGACACACGAGACTCCTATTCGCCCTAATTTTCCTGATTTGCCTGTTGGTCCCAACGATCGCCTTCCTTGTCTGGGACAACTCGGTCTGCCCCCGGATCACGGTGATTCCTGCAGGGACTCAAATAGTGGTCGGACCAGTCTCACATTCGGACTACCCTTTTTTCGTCAGCAATGTCATTTGGGATTCTAGGTCGATGTGGGGGGCCTTCACCGCCACACAGCCAGTTACAATGTACATCATGACAGCCAGTCAATTCGGCAGCTTTAACACAACCGGTACAATTGGATCGTATTTGTTCAGTTCAGGTCTGGTCAGTTCTGCAACATATGAATGCGGTGGAAGAGGGTGTCCTTCTGAGCCGTTCGCTCATCAGGGCCAGGAGTACGTCACCATCTACAACCCTAACGGGTTGCCTTCAACTATTACCATCACTCAGGACATGTATGTAGGCGGTTGTTAGTACCGTCGATCGACTTTTTGGTTCTCTGGTGCCAGCGATTTAGACCTAAAACTGCAACGCTCACCCCCCGCACCAACCAAGATCGGCCGTCCGCCTAAGATTCCTGCATTTCGTCAATTCTGGTCCGTGAGCAAGCACGCCCAAAAACCTGCTAGTTGCTGACGGAGTCAACAACTCTATTATGAGGGGGACACCTACTTGCTGGGAATGAGTTCTTTCGATAACGCGGTGGAGTCTTACGAGAAGCAGCTAAGAGACTGGCTTTCCAAATGCCCAGTTTGCGTGCTATCGCCCCAAGTAATGTTGCATGCTCGGAGGGGAACTGCTATGGTCCAAGTTGGGCAGAGCTTCGAGTTTGACGAGAGGCTCCATGCACGCGATAACCCGCCGAATCACCTTCTCGCCCGCCAACTCGTCCAGTACAATGGAAAGATCAGGAATCCAATAATCTTCTGGCTCAATTCCTCGTTTCCCTCCGACCCGATCTACCAACTGCACAAGCAGCCGGTCGTACATCATGTTCTCCGTCTCGGACCAGGCTACACTTTCACGAGTGTCTTAGGAGGATTGAAAACCGCGCTCAAAGCGGAGAAGATAAACGCCGACTCCCTCGACTGGGACCCAAAGAAATTGAAGTAAGACACATCACGTGCGCCTCGATGCCGCTCAAGCTTTCTTGGGACTCTTGACATTGATGACTGGTTCTCCTCTCCCTACTAGAATGTTTACAACTACTAGCTCTTGTTTCTTGTCAGGATTCACGTCGCGATGAACCAGACGTGGAGGAATATGGAAGAAATCTCCATGTCCCACTTCAACAGCTCTAGCACCTTTCAAGCCATATTCCAATCGCATGCGCCCTGCTTCAAGAAACCCGTAGAGATGTCTTGTTCCGTGATGGTGCCAGTCCGATACTGCTCCGCCAGCAATCCTTGGCCGTGACACAATGATGTATCGGTGGATTGACTCAAACGCTTTCTCACGAACGATCCCTGGAGTCGAATAACCTGATTTCAGTTCTGAACCGCGAACGACCTCAATTTCCTTCATCGATTACAACCATGGCACTAGTTCTACGTGTCAAAATCCCTTGTAGTTTCTCCTCGAATTCTCGTTAGAGGCTTCATCTTGGTTGCACTGACTTCTCTTACGACTTCTTAGCCCTCCCAACAGATTCCAATGTCAGCTAGTATGAGAATCGTGCTAAGCGGTGTTCCTTCGAGAAAGGATAGAATTGACATGTTCGACCCTATACTGGGCTGGTTTAGGGATGGGTTACTAACAATCTTAATGGATAGTTAGACCCTCTGAGAAAAAATCCCGAAGACGAGCTAGGCATGACACTTTTAGTCGTATCCAATAGACTGCCTTTCACGGTCAGCAGTCGCGACAACAAACTGGTTTTCCATGCCAGCCCGGGCGGTCTAGTCTCTGGACTGACCGCATACTTGGAGTGGGCAAGACAAAACCCCTCCGGAACAGATTACCTATGGGTTGGATGGCCGGGCATGGAGGTCGAAGAAGGCTCTCGAGAATTACTGAGAACGAAGGCTGCCAAGCAAAGGGCCTGCCCCGTCTTCCTCGACGCTGACACCATGAAAAAATTCTACCAAGGATTCTGCAACAGCACAATATGGCCTCTATTCCACTACTTTCCCACATACGCCAAGTTCAGAGAAGAAGACTGGGCACAGTACGTGAAGGTGAACGAGGCCTTTCGAGATTCCATCCTAAAGGTATACCAGCCCAACGATACAGTCTGGATCCACGACTATCATCTCATGCTTCTCCCCAGACTGTTGAGAGAGAAACTGCCTGACATCCCAATCGGGTTCTTCCTCCACACTCCCTTTCCCTCATACGACGTCTTCCGCACCCTCCCAACCACGTGGCGCAGGGAAATATTGGAAGGCATTCTTGGAGCCGACCTGATAGGATTTCACACCATAGACTACACGCAACACTTCCTCAGATGTATTCTCCGAATCCTAGGCTATGAACACAGCTTCGGCCAGGTGCTCATTAACGGAGAAAGGACGATAAAAATTGACACATTCCCAATGGGCGTTGATTACCGCGAGATTCGTGACCTCGCGAAAAGTGACGACATACAAGAAGAGGGCCGCGGGCTCCGCGAGAGACTCGGCAATCGCAAGATAATACTGTCCCAAGACAGGCTCGACTATACCAAAGGAATCAAGCACCGTCTGGAAGCCTATGCGATCTTTCTCGATCGACACCCTCAATGGCAACGGAAAGTTGTTCTAGTATTATCGGTCGTGCCCTCAAGACTCGGAGCTGAACAATATGAGCAGATGAAAGAAGAGATCGACAAACTCGTTGGCAGTATCAACGGAAGGTTCGGGACAATCGACTGGACCCCGATAGTTTACCGTTACAGGTTCCTTCCCTACACTCAACTCTTGAGTCTTTTTGCCATCAGTGACGTTGCGCTGGTGACTCCTCTAAGGGATGGGATGAACCTTGTCGCCAAAGAATACGTCGCGTCAAAGATAGACCAGAGAGGCGTCTTAATCCTCAGCGAGATGGCAGGAGCCTCCAGGGAACTGGGCGAGGCACTCATCATAAACCCCAACGACACCTCCGAAATAGTAGACGCCATCAAGACCGCCCTTGAGATGCCTGAATCGGAGCAAATACGTCGCAACCAAGCAATGCAGACCAGACTGGAGCGCTACGATGTCATCAAATGGGGCCAGGATTTCACGGGCAAACTACACTCGATCAAACAACAACAGAAGAAATTCAGCGCTAAACTAATTGACGCCGCGACTAGAGAGAAGATGATCAGAGATTATGACACCTCCCAGAACAGGATACTCCTTCTAGACTATGACGGGACACTATCGCCATTCAAGGCACGTCCGGAGACAGCAGTCCCCGAAAAGACCCTACTAGCCGTCCTCAACGCACTCTCAGAAGATCCACGAAACAATCTGGTAATAATCAGCGGACGCAATCGAACCCTCTTACAAGATTGGTTCGGCTCCTTCAATCTAGGAATCGTTGCTGAGCATGGAGCCTGGATCAGACAAAAAGGCAAAGACTGGGTCCCAACGATAAAGGTAGAAAGCAACTGGAAAGAGAAAGTCCGACCTACCCTCCGAGGCTATGAAGATCGACTGCCAGGATCTCTCTTGGAGGAAAAGGAGTTCTCCCTCGTTTGGCACTTCCGAGCAGCAGACCCGGAACTCGCATATGTGCGATCGAAAGAGCTTGCCGACGAATTG
>VBBD01000055.1 GCA_005882895.1 Candidatus Bathyarchaeota archaeon
TAAGCGATCTGAACAAGCTATTCCACGTCAACAGGGTCTTGTACACGAACAGTCCAGACATGCCGTTGTTCTACGAGTTCACACCCCAGAACATGGTTTCAATGAAGACCCCCGTGATAATTAGCGAGGTCAAACTATACTCGCTCGAAGAGCTCTGGGGCATGAGCACGCTTAGGATGATGAAATAGTCCCGGTATCCTCAGTCCGTTTTTTGGATACGAATTTCGATCGTCGAGACGTTCCTTGACTCTTCCCCTTCCATCCCTCCGACCACATCCGTTCCAATCTTGACCTCTTTGACCGATAATTTTCCTTCGAAGAACCTTCTACGTACGACCTCGACTACGTCAACGGCATGACTGATGGCACGACCTCTCGCCTTCACGGTCAGTTCTTTCCTGCCCATGTTGAAGTGCATCATTACAGCAGTCGCATAAGCCATCAAAGGCTTCTTGCCGATCAGAATAGTGTCTGGTGGAATATTCCCCCGAGGCCTTATTGGCCTGTCGGTACCTCTCTGTTGCTCACCCATCGGGCGACGCTCTCTCGTCTCGGATTCTCCCATTTTCTTTGTACAATTCCTTCGAAGCTTGTCTTGGTTAACCCAAAGAACTGGTTCCCATCTGGACTAAACTTAAGCCTTTGGGGGAAAGGCCGGGACGTCGAGAAATTTGAAACGAGAAAAGAGGGGAGAGAAACGGGAAATGAAAAAAACGGGAGATTAGGGAAGACTGGACTGACGAGTGAGTCTAGATTATCTCTCTCGACAGAGCTTCCCTGAACTTGACCCTGCAGTCCTGGCACTGGAACAGTCCGATTAGGACGTTCTTCTTTGACTTGCCGCCCTTTAGCTCCCATACTTTGGTTGGTTGGGGTACGTCTGCGCCGCACTTTGGACATACTACTTTGTAGAATGGCGTGGGCTGAGACGGACTTAGCTGCGCTAAATCGGGCGCCGATTGTGCAATTGCACTGATGTCGCCTGGTCCCGCTCCACCGAGCGAGGAGGGTTGGAGCTGTGTTTCACTGGATACTAAGGCTGAAGAAGCATCGACGATTGGAATGTCGTCCACAACCTTTACTGTCAACGCATCAACGTCCTCTGACGATGCCTCGATTGGAGCTGCAGTAGTATCTACAACATCTCTAAGAGAAGCGGTCGTTAGATTGGCATCGACAATAGCCGAAGGCGCCTCTGTAGCCGTTTCGATTTCCGGCTGTGGCGCTATCGATGGAAGAGTGTCGTTGGTCGATGGACTGGGAATTGTCTCCTCATTGGAGGCTGTGGTCCCGATTTGTTGATCGGTTGTTTCTTCTAATGGTGCAGCAGCTTCGGGTATCGAAGGCTGTGGAGATATCAGGGTCGGAGTTGGGTTTGCTTCGACAGTCTCGATTGTCGTGTTCGCTTGGATGGTTTCTGTCTGCTCGTGTATCGATGTTGAGGGAGTTGGTTGCCAGTTGACCGTTGCGTCCTGCAGCTGTGTAGGGTTCTGGATTGTTGGTGGTTGGACTTGGGTCGTTACTTGGATTGGAGATATCAATGGTTTTTCGGCGAAAAAGTTGGGTTTGCTACGGTCCTCTAGGGTTGGACCGTAGGCCCGGGATATTAGAGTGGACGGTGGAGAAGGCGTTGCTGGAGTAGCTACTGGATATTGTGGCACTGCCCTGATCTCCGCCGGTCCGAGGGGTCTGGCCTCGATCAGAGATAGCGTCGTAATCATGTTCTTGATGTCTTCGATCGTGTTCAGGTTCCGTTGGAGCAGTATTTTGAACTCGTTCTTCTGGACTCTGTACTCCTGCTCGTTGACTTCGCCGCTTACATATTTCGTTTCAAGGGTTAGAAGTCGGGGAGGAGTGCTTGTCATCGAGTCCTTGACATCCTTGAGGTGCTCGTTCAGGCTATACCCCAAGACGTTGATCCTGTCTTGGAGTTCCTGAGCCGCGTGTCCATAGTCCTCGTACAATGTCTGCATCTTCTGTTTGTAGCCGTTGATCTCGCCGATCAGTTTCTCTAGCGTAAGGTCGTTTAGTCCCATGTTCGAATTTTCACCTGTAAGACCGTCAGTAGTACCGTTGAAATGGTAAAAGCATTAGACCCTAGTTTCAAGGGCAAAGGACTCCGCTACTGCCGCGAAACCTGCGATCGGACTACCTGTCACTGTCAAAGAGACCAAAATTATCCGACCTTTTTTAGTCGTAAGTGCTAGACTTTGAAGGCCAAAAACTAGTCCTGTCGACCCCGGGCAGGTCGTCTATATAAACCAAAAACCTCCTGTGGACAACACAACAAGCAGACTATTCTATTGTAGAACCCCAGCCAACTGTTGCTGTACCTAACATTTCCATAATGACCAATGATCCGTATCGATCCCGACGTGTCAAGAACCCACTTGGAAAATGTGTCATGTCAAGTCGCAAACAGGAGTCAGCAAGTCTCATGAAAAATTGGGAAAGAGACCGTAAGGAACCTCTGATCAACCGGCTCAGCGCCGGTGTGCACCGCCAGGAACCATTGAAGGAGAGAATCAGTCAAGTCGTCTACAAACTCAGAGTCCAACAACACAGACTCGAGGGTGCCAACCAGAAGACCCAGGCACACGACAAGAATCTTTTCGAGAAGCTAGTTCAGTCGCAAATGTCAAAGGACAACGCCCGTAGCGTCATGTACGCCAACGAGATCGCGGAAATACGGAAGATGGCGAAGATAACCGTTCGCAGCGAACTCGCACTCGAACAAGTCACCCTACGCCTAGAAACCATTCAGGAATTCGGAGACGTCGCCGCGCTGATGGGTCCAGTTGCAGGAGTGGTTCATCAAATCAAGAGCCAGATCTCAGGTGTGATGCCAGAGGTCAGCTATGAACTTGGTGAAATATCTGAGTCGCTCAATGGCATGGTCATGGAAGTAGGCGAGGCAACAGGGCAAGGCTTCGATATGGAAGCATCAGGCGCAGAAGCCACGAAGATCATGGGAGAGGCCAATACCATTGCGGAACAGAGAATGCGAGAGAAATTCCCAGACCTACCAATCCCAACCACCGCCACTCTAGAACGGCCCATAGAGCCGACCTTTCCAAAGTGAGGGAGAAACAAAACTCCCCACCCAACTTTTTGGTATATGAGAGAGAAAAAACATGATTACAAGTCTCGAACAAGTCCGAAAATTCCTCGGAAAGCAACTCCAAGACCCCTACGGAAGAACCCACGGCAAACTCATCGGCATAACAGCCAATCTGAGAGATGAAACCACCGCCGTCGGTGTCGAAACAGCCAACGGCGAATTCGCACAGTACCCAGGCGAACAACTATGGATCAACGGCGAAACCCTGACACTTGTCCCAGCATGGAAACTAGATGCTGAGGAATTCCGAAAGGAGTTCGACATAGTGACACGCCGACTCAAAGCCCTCGACGAACTGTTCAGCGTTGGCGACATTCAACAGGACATTTACGAAGACCTCCGAAAACAACACGAAGACGGCATCAACGAGCTCAAGGAGAAGCGCCGCACGCTGCTCGACGCTCTCGCCCGCAGAACCGGAGTGTTGAACGCCCAACTTCGAGAGCTGCAAACATACCTAGCCAGCAACAAGATGCTTCATGCGAGCGGTGAATTCGACGATGCCGGCTATAGATCCGCGAGCGACGAGATCAACACGGGACTCGTCAGAACAAGCGCAGAGCGCAAAGACATCGAAGCAATAACCACATACCTAGTCCGCTTAGACCCAACTACGCCCATAGCCATCAGTCCACATCAAGAAACAGCAACCCCACAATCTCAGCCTGTTGCCACACAAGCCCAGACTACCACCGTCCAAGCAACTACCCGTGAGCCAGCCCTAGTCTTACACGTCAAGGAGAAATAGACTACGATGTCACTGTTCAAGAAGCTTGAAGACCGTGTCCACACTATTCCGCTGAAGGAACGGATAGAACAGGCCCTCTTCAGACTCAACACTCAGAAGGCCAAGCTGGAACAGACCTCAATGAGGCTCCAGCAGAGAGACAAAGAAATGTTCCAACGAACCGTTGGAGCTGAACTCTCAAAGGACAGCTCCCACGCCAGATTGTATGCCAACGAGTGCGCCGAGATTCGCAAAATGGCCCACATAGTCCTAAGCAGCGAACTTGCCCTAGAAAGGGTGATTCTCAGACTTCAGACAATCGAAGAGTTCGGAGACATAATGACCCAGATTGCCCCAGTGATCGGGATAGTCCGGGAAACAAGGGGAAGGATCGCAGGCGTCATCCCCGAGGTAGCCAACGAGCTTGGAGAGGTCAACGACATGCTTAGCGACATGAGCCTCGAAACCGGCGGAGTCGAAGGAGACCAAAACTACGAGATACAATCCACAGGAGGAGAAGCCAAAAAGGTCCTCGAAGAATCGGGGCTAATCGCAGAACAGCAAATGAAAGAGCGGTTCCCAGAACTCCCAGTCCCAGGTGCACGCGAATCTCAACAGCAGCAACCGAAGACAGCAGTCGAGACGAAGGTCCCGGTCGCAGTAGCCGTCGCCGTCTCCGAGGCTGGAGCCGAGGCGGAAATCCCGAGATCATCGACGCTACAACGGCCTTTCGAGGACAGACTCTTGGAGTACATCAAATCCCGCAATGGCGAGATCAGTATCAGCAACTGCTCTACAGACCTCTCCGTAGGAACTGATGAAATCAAGAGGGGACTAGAAAGACTCCGTGGTGACGGGAAGATAGTCATCGAGTAGACCAGCGCCACTCAAACCTCCCTATAATTCAGCACCTTCCGACTTCCGATAATCAAAGTGGAGAAACATTGACCAGTGTCAGCATCAGAAGAGCTTGAAGGATTAGCAGTAAAATTCGCTCAAGAAGCGATCGAACTCGAAAAGAAAGGATCAAGACGACTTGCCGCACAAAAGTATCAGAGAGCCCTAGAAGTCCTCCTGAAGCTATGCGCTCTCTACCCTACAGCGGCCCAGAACAGGGTCTACATGGAACACGCCGAAGCCTACCGAAGGAGGATCCAGGAACTCCAGACCCAAGCCGCGGAACCAGACCATCCTTCCGAGGGACGAGACCCGTCCAAACCGGCTGGCTTCGACCAATGGGTCCTGACTGAGAAACCAGACATCAGCTGGGACGACATAGCAGGGCTTGAACGGCCAAAACGTGCGATAGAGGAATCAATAATCTTCCCAGTCCGTCGCCCAGACCTCTTTCCACTAGGTTGGCCAAGAGGGATCTTGTTCTTCGGACCTCCAGGTTGCGGTAAGACCCTGTTGGCAGCTGCCATCGCGAGCGAGGTCAAGGGCGTCTTCTTCTGCGCGGACGCTGCATCATTGATGTCGAAATGGCTGGGCGAGTCCGAGAGGAATGTTAGTCAACTCTTCGTCAAGGCAAGAGAGGTCTCTGACAATGGTCAGCCTGCGATCGTCTTCTTAGACGAGGTAGACTCGTTAATGGGTGTCCGGGGAGAAGAGGTTGGTGGGGAAGTCCGGGTTAGGAACCAATTCCTCAAGGAGATGGACGGCATACTGGACAAGAAGAAAACCTATCATGTTTACTTGATCGGGGCGACGAACAAGCCCTGGGTCCTTGACGAGCCCTTCATCCGACGATTCCAGAAACGGATCTATGTACCACTGCCCGATGTCAAAGCCAGGATGGACATGTTCAGCATATACGCCGAGAACCTCAGATTCAATGACAACGTCGACCTTCCAGAACTGGCCCGCATGACCGAAGGCTACTCTGGGGGCGACATTCGCGACCTGTTTCAGTCCACCCATCTAAAGGTGGTGAGAAGTTTCTTCCAACACGGGAAGGTCGCGGATCCCAACGCTCTGCCCGACCCGATCACGATGGAGGACTTTCAAACCATCCTCACCGAGAGAAGACCAAGCGTTTCTCAAGGTATCCTGAAACGGTACCATGACTGGGACGAGTCGTTCAAGGCAAGCTAATGCCAAACAAGAGGACTAGTGACTTGCATCTCGATGGCACGGATCTTCGAATCCTGGCCGAACTGGTTGAAAACTCGAAATCAAGCTACGTCGAGATCGGAAGGAGACTCGGACTACATCCCAATGTAGTTGCCTACCGAGTGAATAGGATGGAAGAATCCGGGATCATACGCGAATACACTGCCCACGTCGACTACTCCAAGCTAGGACTCTCGGAACAAGTCTTCGTCGCCGCAAACTTCCCGAACAGCAGCCCGCGCGAGGACATGCTCAAGCAGATCTCTGATATTCCCGGAACGATGAGCATAGTCAGCAGTCTCGGTAGCCCAGAAGGGCTGGTCTTCATAGTCGCCAAGAACAAAGAAGACGTGAACAGCGTACTATCCAAGTTAAGGTCCCTTAACATGGACATAGAATTCACGTCCTCAGTAATCAAGACCTACGATGAAGGCCGGCTTGGGACCTTCCTCAGAACTATGGCAACGGCCATTCCGGCAGAGGGTTCGTAAGAATCGGAAACACAAACCCCCTTCCTACTAGCATTACGCTCGATAGTCCCCAGGAAACCGACAGACCTCATCGCACTCACGATCCTGTTAACCGCCGGATTCCAGGGACAGTCGCTGACTCTCATCCTAATCGCGTCTATGACATTGCTCCTAGCATCATACGCCCAGACGATTCTTGCAGAACCAGAACAGCTCGCCCTATACTCATACGGAGTAACGAAGAAACAGCTAGTTCTAGTACACTACACCAAGGGACTCTTGATAGCGACAATTGGAACCCTTCCTTTCTACCTGCCAGCACTGATGGCGAGTTACCGCTCACCCTCAATCTGGGCCATTCTACTGCCCACTCTCTTAATCTCAGGAATTTTCTACCTACTCCCGTTTGCTTTCCGGCTTCGATCAACCCAATTTGTTGGTCTACTCAAGAACTAGGACTAGGTTTCTAGAGGGCTCGCTTTGTCTAATTTGCTGCTCTACGTCAAAGCTCTCCTCAAGGACTACAAACGCGAAAACGGATTCCTGCGACTGTACAATGGATTGACTTTTGGACTCGACAAGGGAGACTTCTTGGCCGTCACTGGTGCTAGTGGTTGGGGTAAGTCGACGCTGGTCAACCTCATCTTGGGCGTCGAAAAACCTAGCCGAGGAACCAT
>VBBD01000056.1 GCA_005882895.1 Candidatus Bathyarchaeota archaeon
AGCAATCACAGGTTCCTCAAAAGGCTAACGCTCCACCGCACACGCACGAAATCGTACAACAAGAAACCGATGAGGGAAAGCTGTTAGACCTTAGGCGCGCTGAACGAGAGGTCTTGCCTTGGCGGCAAGAGTTCCGCGTTCAGGAAGTTTCAAACCAGCCTTCTGCCAATCGTCAAGAAAACGTTTCAGACCAATGTCAGTAAGTGGATGCTTCACCATCTTCTCGAGGACATCGGGCGGCATCGTCGCCACATGAGCTCCTAGCTTCGCGGCATCAACCACGTGGATGGGGTGGCGGATGCTTGCCACTAGTACCTGAGTTTCGATCTCGTAATTTCCGTAAATCTGCAATGTATCTTCAATCACCTTCATTCCATCATGTCCCGCGTCGTCCAAGCGGCCTATGAACGGGCTAACATAGGTGGCTCCTGCTTTTGCGGCAAGCAGGGCTTGATTGGGGGAGAAAACGAGGGTGACGTTCGTGTTGATTCCTTCTTTGCTTAGAGTCTTGACTGCTACCAGACCAGCACTTGTCATCGGACACTTTACAACCACGTTCGGGCTGAGAGATGCCAGGTTGTGAGCTTCCTGCAACATTCCCTCGGTGTTCTGGCTCACTACCTCAAGGTTCACCGGACCCGGTACTATCTGGAGAATTTCTGACACGAGCTCAAGAAAGTCTCTGTTCTCCTTTGCGATGAGTGTTGGATTGGTCGTGATGCCGTCAAGCACCCCCATGTCTGCGAAGGTTTTGATCGAAGAGACGTTCGCCGTATCAAGGAATATCTTCAAAAATCTGTCACCTAGATTCACATTCTGCTCTTCAGCAGTTACAAGGGCACCTGTTTTCCTTGCAACTCGAACAATTGTCTCGGAATCCAGGGGCTTCACTGTGTGGGAGTCAACAACCTCCGCCGAGACGCCTGTCTTCGAGAGGGTTTCAGCGGCCTCCATTGCCTCGTTGACCATGATTCCACAGGCTACGATGCCGATGTCCGAGCCTTCCCTTAGGATCTTGGCCTTTCCAACCTCAACATCTTTGGAAGCGGAGTAGATTGTGGGAACACTGGGCCTGCTGAGACGGATGTAGAAGGGACCGAGGGTCCTGCATGCTTGTGCAATCAAAGATTTGGTCGAGGGAGCATCGGCAGGGACGACAACGTGCATTCGGGGGATAGCTCTCATCGCTGCTACATCTTCGATCGTTTGATGCGAAGCACCGTCTGGCCCGACCGTCAATCCGCCATGAGATGAGACTATCTTCACGTTGAGGTTGGGATAGGCGATTGCGTTGCGAATCTGGTCGAGGCATTTGCCTGGCACAAAGGCTGCGTAGGTTGTGACAAAGGGTATCTTCCCGGCGAGCGCAAGCCCTGCCGCAATGCCCATCATGTTAGCCTCAGCGATCCCGACATTGAAGAATCGCTCAGGGTATCGATCTCCAAACAAGCTAGTCTTAATGGACACCGACGTGTCGGCGCCTAGAACAACGACCCTAGAGTCTTCCTCACCGAGCTCCAACAGAACCTCAGCGTACGCATCACGCATCGAAGCTAGCTGGACAAGCATTACGCTGGAACCTCTCTCCTAGTCCTTTGGGTGACGGCCCTCATGTTCTGGAGAGCGGATTTAACATCACCTTTCCGAAAGATGGACGCTCCCGCGACCAATACGGTAGCTCCGGCTTCAACTATTATCGACGCGTTCTCCTGGTCCACTCCCCCGTCAACCTCCACGTCTAATTCTCCTGAGTCAGCGAGCTTGGCGACTTTCCGTACCTTGGGCAGAACGCTCGGCATGAACGCTTGACCTGGAAACCCTGGGTTGACAGAAAGGACGAGGACAACGTCAAAGGGATTCGTTTCGCTCCTTAACCAAGATGGAATAGGGGTGGACGGCTTCAGCGCAAGGCCCAATTTCTTGTCCTTCTGGTGAATCTCCTTTGACAACTTGTGGAGAAGCGAGCGGCCGGCAGCCTCTGCATGCACCGTTATGATGTCGCCACCTGCAGAGAGAAAGGGCTCGTAGAATTTTTCCGGGTTCGTTATCATCAAGTGAATGTCAAGCGGGAGTCTCGTGACTTTGCGAATTGCCCTGACAGTGTCGGGTCCCAGACTTATGTTGGGAGCGAAGTGTCCATCTGTAACGTCGACGTGAATCATGTCGGCACCTGCTTCCTCTACCCTCCCGATCTCGCCCTTCAGATCTGCGTGGTCAGCTGCAAGAATCGAGGGCGCGATTTTGACTCCGCTCATTCTTCCAACATCGTCTTTACGAGCTTACGGACGGTGTCTTTGTCCGGTGCTTTGCCGTGGTACGCGGGATCCCATTCCATGAAGGACACGCCTTTCCCTTTGATGGTATGGGCGATGATCACGGTCGGTCTGTTTCTCATGCTCTCCGCCTTTTCCAAGGCGTCGATTACTTGACGAAAGTCGAAACCGTCGACTTCCAAGACGTGCCAATTGAACGCCTTCCACTTGTAGCCCACAGGTTCCATCGGCATGATTTGCTCCGTCAGACCGTCTTGCTGGATCCCGTTTCTGTCGACGATTGCGGTCAGATTGTCAAGTTTGAATTTCGGTGCGGCCATCGCCGCCTCCCAGGTTTCTCCTTCATCGAGTTCGCCGTCGCCAAGGAGGGCGTATACTCGGTAGTCTTTCTTGTCCACCTTACCAGCGAGGGCCATGCCGATTGCGGCCGAAAGACCAATTCCCAGTGAACCTCCAGGAAACTCTACGCCTGGGACTCTATGGTCGGGGTGGCCTTGTAGCCGGCTGTTCATCTTTCGTAGAGTCTTGAGTTCGCTGGTTGGAAGATACCCAGCTTCTGCGAGGGTCGAAAACAACACTGGAGCAGCGTGCCCTTTAGACAAAACAAATCTGTCACGGTCGGGCCAATCTGGACGCTTAGGGTCATGTCGCATCTTGTAGAAGAACAGAGAGACAAGTATCTCGACGGCCGAAAGGCTTCCGCCTGGATGGCCGGACTTTGCCTCTGCCACCATCTCAAGAATGTGGGCTCGGATCTTAGCGGCTTTCTGTAGAAGCATACCGATAGGAATCGATTGCTCTTCCATGATCAGTGGACCGGAACCTGAACTATCTGCTCCGCAAGCTCAAGTGTTGTGCTAGCTTGAGATCGAAGATCGTTCAGGTCTACAACGACGGTGCCAAGATTGTCTGTATGCTGTGATGCTGCCAGTCCGGCGAGCAAGACAGCCTCCCCTATAGGTGCCTCGCTGACAATGGACATGGCCAGAACAGCTGTCATGCAGTCCCTTACACCGACAGCGTTGAACCCAGGCTTGGGACCCTTGAAGGGTGGAAAGCTGGTGATATTCTTCTTCTCAAAAAGAATCATACCCTGTTCGCTTCGAGTGAGGAGGAGGCCCTCACATTCCAGCCTGGTCATGAGGTTGTGGCCCATATTCCTCAAAGACGTATCGTTGACCATGGACACGCCGGTTGCGATGGTTGCCTCGCGCACGTTGGATTTTACCATTGAAACCCCTACGTAGTCCAAGTAGTGCCGGACCTTTGGCTGAGCCACGACCTTCTTCTCTTGGACTCGGCACTCTTCGACGACATTGCTTATGAGTTCAGGAGTGATGACCCCTTTGTCGTAGTCTGAGAAGACAATCCCGTCAGCGTCCTCTAGGAGGTCGTCCAGAGAGTAGAGGAACTGCTTTGTAACGTGCGATTCCACATCAGTCCGGGATTCCTTGTCAATCCTCAGGTATTGGCGATGATTCAGGATAAAGCGGGTCTTCAAGCTGGTGGGACGGCTATTCACGACGGCCCCTGAGATGTCCACCCCCTTCTTCTCCAACTCCTCTTGGATCCACTTTCCCGGCTCGTCATTTCCTACGACTCCTAATACGCGGACCTTAGCTCCTAGGGCGACTAGGTTATTGGCAAGGTTAGCGGCCCCTCCGAGCACGAGCTCTTCAGAAATGAAATCCGCGACCGGAACCGGGGCTTCTCTTGAAAGTTTTCGGCCCTGAGAGCGAACGTACCGGTCGACCATCAGGTCGCCTATGACCAAGACTGTCTTATCCTGAAAGCCGTCGATTATTCTCGTGGGATCGGAGACGGCCAGGGTCAACTAGGGCTCTAAGATGAGCGGAGCCTAGCGATGTTATTTAAGATTGTCAAAAATAGGAATCCACACAGGGGCCCACGCGGGCTCCGTTGCTGTGTTACTTGACGTCTTCGGCTCGCTTTACGAGCCTTACTCTGCACATGACATGGTCACCGTCTTTCACTCCGAAGATTTTCCGAATCTCTTCAGGGATCGTTATCCTTCCGCCTGCTATGACCTCAGCGAAGAATGGAATGTCCTCCTCATCCACTTGAATTGGCAAAGCGACTGTCGCGCCTCCGAGTGCGGAGGGCCGGTCATATAACGTTTTGACAAAACTCACATTAAGGACGGGAGTATGGAGAGATTGTTTCGATTGAAGACAATTGTAGACTCAGGTAGCGAAGACCTCTCCAAGATGAACTTCGACACTTCAGACGAGCAGAAACTTATCCTAGACGAGGTTGACCGAGCTTGCCGAGAACTCCGCCCGTTAGAAGACCAAGCGTACTTGGCGGGAACGTTCAACGATCATCTTATACCCATTTTCAAAAAGGCCCAACTCCTCGGACTGCCGATATCGAGACGATACGGCGAGGGCCAAGGCGCGGACATTCTAACATACGCCCTCGCCTTGGAAAGAATCGGTCGAGAAGGAACTGGAGTCCGAACATTTCTCTCAGGCCACGTCTCGCTTGGCCAGTTGACAGTGCAAAAATGGGGGAACGAAGATCAGAAACAGCGCTATCTGCCCCAAGCGACAAGAGGAGAGAAAGTAATGTGCTTTGGGCTCACAGAGCCAACCGCGGGCAGCGACCCCACCTCGCTACGAACATCCTTTGAGGACAAAGGAACCTATTACCTCTTGAATGGAAGCAAGGCCTGGATATCGAACGGAAGCATATCCGACATCTCTGTCATATTCGCCTATCCAAAGGGCAAACATGATGGAATGTGCGCCTTCATTGTCGAGAAAGGTTTCGAAGGCTACTCAGCCCAGCAACAGAAACACAAATTAGGAATGCCAACCTCCGACACTGGATCGATCTACCTCGACAACTGCAGGGTCCCAAAGGAGAATCTGCTCGGTTCCCCTGGGAAAGGGCTTGGCGTCGCATATTCGGGACTGATGAGCGGCAGACTCAGCGTCGCCGCAGGTTGTTTGGGAGTCATTGAAGATTGCATTACCGAGGCGGTCAACTATTCAAAGCAGAGAATTCAGCATGGGAAACCGATCGGAAAACACCAACTCGTCCAACGTCATTTAGGAATAATGTCAACGAATCTGGAGGCCGCGAAGAACCTCGTATACAAGGCGGCACTGCTTAAACAACGCAGCGATGAACAACCAGAGGACAAGGAAATCCGTGAGCGAGCAGACATACTCATCGCCCAAGCGAAGTATTTCGCATCAAACGCGTCCTTTGACGCTGCTGACAGAACAGTTCAGATTTTCGGGTCAAGTGGCTACAGCTTCGAATCGAGAGCACCCAGACACTTGGTTGACACAAGGGTGTGCCGGATCTACGAAGGAACTGACGAGATCATGGTGCAAAAGATCGCGGTAAACCTCCTCGGGCAAGACTTCGAAGCATATCGATAGCTCCCTGTCCCGTCTGGAACAGAGCGTAGACTCAACGCTAGTTCCGTGTGGATACCCCACTTTTGGGTAGCCTTATTTTCGGGAACGCCTAGTCTAGCTCTTGGATTCGTAAGAGAGTCTGTTTCTTCTAGGAGCTTGCTACCATGAACCAAATTTCTCGAAAAACGCTGACGATAGGAATACAGTCAATTCTCAACATTTTCTTAGCTGCTTGGCTCTACAACGAATACGTCCACAACAGGTTCATGCAAGATTACGTGGCCAGCACATTTTCTTCGGTTAGTATCGCCGTCCCGATTGGACTCCTAGCTTCAGCGGCCATTGCCGGAGGGTCTTTCACGGCTTACTCAAGGAGACACCAAGCTAGCATCGGGAACAGATCACACCCTCTCAAGGCGGAGGTGTTGCCGGGATCGGAAGGCGCCCTAGCGGTTCTGGACACATGTCCATTCTGCAGCGTGCCACTCAAGAACATCTCGGAGAACCGTTTCCAATGCAGGAAATGCCGAAGATACTTCAAGAAATAGCGCAGCTCTACTCTAAGGGACGGATCTACTGGTAAGGTTTCTTAGGAGGCTTGGAACATCCAAGAGAAAGAGCACTTCAATATGAAGAGACCTACAGTTCTCCTAGACGAACAGCTATTTGGCCTAGACGAATACCTTAGAGATCTCGGATGGATGACAACTAAGGTTAGACCTGGAGTCACCGACGATGAGGTCGTCACTCTTGCGAAGAAGAACAAATACATCGTAGTCAGTCTTGACAGAAAGCTTCTCAGCAGATGCCGAGTAATGGGTATCCCAGCTGTGGACTTGGGGCTCGAAGTGCAGGCAAAGATCGTACACGAGTCGTTAGAGAAGATCATAACTAGCCACGAGCGCGCCTGACAGTCCTGCGAGTTCTTGGAGAGAACATCCGCCCTTGAATGTTGAGAAAGAGGACGACGATTCTTCTCAGTATCTGCAGGAAGCATGTTACTATCTGCTGAAGAAGGGTCTGACCCTCGAACAGGTATCCAAAGCGCTTGAGGTTTCAGAGCACGAAGCAGCTCGACTTTATCACGAATTCGAATCAAAGATAGCTTCCGGGAAAACAGCGGAGAATGAAGTCGACAGGAACCTCTGGGAGGATGTCTACAACGACTCTGTCGGCAACGAGAAGATAACCTTCGTGAGGGACAACGGGTTCTATCATTGCAGACGCGATGATCTTGACAAGATGGACTCTCCCGCTCTCATGGCCATCTTTGAGACGAGCAAGAAATTCCTGGATTTTGACATGTACAGACGATACTTGGACAGCAAACCGCCGGTCGGCTATGATCCGATGGCGATGCAGAGGCAAATCAAACGGGCTGTGGATTTGATTGAGCGGATATTGAAACAGAGATGGGAAAGTGGGGAGACGAAAGAGAATGACAGCCTGTCGCGCTAACTTCCCATCTGCGCACGGATGGGCCTAGAGCTAAACCCGATAAACCCCGAGACCCGGCCGTAAAGAGAGTTTGAGTTGTCACTAGAAGGATTCGAAGTCGCAGTAGTCGGAGCCGGCCCAGCTGGAAGCGCAGCCGCACTCACCCTCGCCCGAGAAGGAGTCCAAGTTCTACTCGTTGAACGAGGAACATTTCCCGGTTCAAAGAACGTCTTTGGCGGACGCATCTACAGCTACGCCCTCAAACGCCTCCTCGGAGACCAGTGGAAAGACGCTCCGGTAGAGCGATTCGTAAGAAAAGAAGGAATCACCTTCATGACAGCGGACAGCTCGTTCAGCGTCGAATACGAGACGAAAGACCCGAGAGGAAGCTTCACTGCTACTCGAGCAAAGTTCGACAAATGGTTGGCCGAGCAGGCTGAGAAAGCCGGAGCATCTCTAATAACGGATT
>VBBD01000082.1 GCA_005882895.1 Candidatus Bathyarchaeota archaeon
TTGCGAGACAACCCCCTAGCCCATATTTTCTGCCTTGGCGCAACAATGTTTCGACGGTCCTAGAGCAGTCTTTGTCGATTCCCCCAGAGCCGGATAGGTCTGGGACGAATTCTTGAGCTTCGTCGAAGACGAATAGAACGTACGGTTTGACCTTGAATGATCGTTTTCTCCGCTGGAGGAACTCGCGGGCAAGGTGAATGACGAGTTCCTTGATAGCGACAGGCTCCGAGATGGATATGCAGGTCAGCCGGGACTCTCTTTCGACAAGCTCCCGTATTCCCTCGATGTCGAGCCCGCCAGCGCTCTTTCTCTCTCTATCAGCTCGTTTGATGTTCTCCGTGAGCGCGAGACGAGACGTAGCCCAGGAGTAAACGCCGCTACGGTCTGATATGCTAAACTCCTTCACAGCGCTTTGACCCGCCTTGTCAAGTCCGATGAGAAACTGCTCGTTGACAAAAGTTGAATCGGTCTTCTCGTTCTCATGCTTGTAATCGCTTACAAACTGTCGAATTCGATCGAGCGCGTTAATGTAGTGTGGTTTTTCGAGATTGTCTCCCCGCATTTTCCCCAGCTCGTCCAGTATGTCGCCGTAGGTGGGAATCTTGGATTCAGGCTTGAGGTAGTAGCTGATTTTCTTCTGGCTGAAGATTCTCGCGAAGACTTTCCGAACTCTATCATCATTCTCGTAGTCTCGCGGTTTGACGACACTGACGTAGAACTGTTCTGCCGAGGTTACAGGGTTTTCGAGGATGATCTTTGACGGGATCTTCTCGTCCGCGAACAGGTCCATCAAGAGGAAGGGATACTCGCTCGAAATATCGAAGACAACAACCTTGATCTCTGAGTCGTGAAGGAGGATGCGCCTCAGCGTGTTTGCTAGTAGATTTGATTTTCCGGCGCCAGTGAACGCGAAGATTCCGAAGTGGTACCGGACCATGGATTCGAAGTCGAGATAGATTGGGATCTTCTCCTCCATGGACTCGAACATCTGGATTGTTCCGATGCGAGGGTCCTTGTACGCATCACTTGTCGTCGTCTTCGCTTTGTAGCCGATCTTGTCCAGGATTCGCTTGTTGTACATGTGGCTGATCATGTCCCGGTTCAGAATGTTGGCCTCGGCCGCGATAACGGGATAGGAGAATCCCTTCTCGTACTTCGGCTCTCCATCACCGTCGATGAGCAGATCATAATTGATAGGGAGAGCACTGATTTGCACCATCATTGTGGACTTGTCGCTTGTTTCCCAGTCGCGGACGGATTGCTGGATTATCTCGAACTGCATGGGATAGTAGCTGTGTTCGGAGAGTCCTTTGAGGCCGTAGTGTTCAGGCCAGACCCGGCTTATGACCATCAGGGAATGTCGTTGTTGTTTCTGGGTCGACTTGAAATTCCGGACTGCAACGAGCATTCCTTCCTCGATGAGGCTCATGATGTCTTTGTGATATTCGACCTTGATCCTGCAATCGTAACGAGAGGAGGTGCCGGTCAGCTCGTGGGTGGCTACCGGCATGAAGGCGGGAGTTACCTGGCTGAGGCGGGCCTTGAAGCGCCCGTCAAAATCGGTGAAATATCTAGAAGCTGTCTCTTCGACTACCTTCAATCTCGCTTCTCCTCTCACGGAATGTGCTCATGTAGAAGACGAATTGTCGGAGGCTGGGATTGTTCATAAGCCATTTCCCAGTTGTATCGATTATCCGCCTCATCTCCTCGTTGTGCCACTTAGCCACCTTGTCAGCGATGAACAATGGCTTGTTGTGGCCGAAAAGCTCAGGGATACTACTACTAGTCATAGCGCAAAGGGTCTGCATGACAAGCTCCTGAATTGGATTCGTGACGGTCTTGTCCCGGAAAACGATCGGTCTCACCATTTCTTCCGCGTTACCGTAGACATGCTTGAACTCGAGAGTTGAGTCGGGACGATAATCGAACTCAGGATAGGATAATCTGTCCAGGAGCAGCACGTTGCTGCGAAGCTGAGGATCAATATCAGTCTGCGATAGCTGAATGTACGATTTCAGGAACAGCCTCTCGGGGGTTATCTTGTTCCTGATAGCACCGCTAACAAAGCCGAGCTGCTTTTTGAAGTCAGGCACGATCATCAGAAAGGCGGAATCGTATTCTGTGAGCGACCATGGTACTTTCATGGATTCGTGGTTGAATACGCTCAGTGTCTGAAGCATCATCCGGTCGGTGTTGGGTATTCGGCTCAAATCTTCTTGAGTAATGTCTGAGGACCAGATCTTGTTGGAAGAGAGTACTGGCAGAACATGGTTCTTCAGGTCGCGGGCGGCTGTATCCTTGGTGAGGCCTATCAGAAGTATTTGTTTGCGCCAACATTCCTCGACCAGAAGGTTGAGGGTGAAGAGCGTGAGAAACGCTAGGTCTTGGGTAGTGAGCCAGTGCCAGTCATTATTCTTCCACACTCTCATGGGGTTCTGTTTGGGTTTCTCTTCGAACATTCGACGACCTATCGTATCGATGAGAGTCTTGATCCGGGTCCAAGTGCCGACGTACCGTTCCTTCAGCCCATAGGTTCCGAGTAGCTCTTCTAGAAAGCCTTCAAGCGTTGATTTGCGCAGTATTCGTTCTATCCGTCTTCGCCTGTCTAATTCGGTGACTCCTAGTAGGGTGCATAGTGAGTCGAGGCTTTGCGGTCCGTGACGTTCGAGAGCGAGCCAGCACCTGTAGCGTACATAGTCACCACGGGGAGCGGGAAGATCGAGCTGGGGATTGTCGATGTGGTGGCGTCCATAGGCAAGGTCGTTGACGTCTATTGGGACCCCGTCAACGTCGAGACCGTATAGCGAGCCGTTGGACTTCCAGAGCTTTCGCTTTGACGTATCATAAATGAGACTGGCGAGACTGGTTGCTAGGCTTCTGTCCAAGAAAATAATTCTGGGCCCATCTAGTTCTGTTGCTAGCTTGTAGGCGAGGTAGTATTCGGAGAATGTCATTATCCACATTGGGATTGTGGAGTTGTTTGCGATAGCCTCATCCGTCAACGGCGTTGCCAGTGACATCTCGGTGCTCTCGCCAGGATGAAGGAAGCTCTGGTCTATCTCCGGAACCTCATTCACATAGACCGGGACACAACTGGACAATGCTCGTCCCGTCTTGAGAAATTGTTCTTCATAGTCGACGGAGGGAGAGCGAGTTGGGGAGAAGGTGATTGTTCCACGTGACGCGTAGGACCCTCCCAGAAAGACCACCAGGTCAAAGAGAGGACGGGAATATTCTGTTCCGTCTACTGCTGCGAAGGAGACAGTTTCTGATCCGAAGAATTTCTTGGCGGTCTCGTATGCTGAGGTGTGACTGAAGTCTGATTTGATGATTTTTTGGAAAAGTCGTTCGTACAAGCCTTCGACGGCTTCGAACCTGGTCCTGTAGCCTTCTATCTGATCAAGGGCGCCATTCTGAAGGAGTGTGCCCGCCCTTTCGATTTGAGAGCTTAGCGATGAGCTTGCAGGGACTTCTTTCTCAATGCTGAACAAGTCGCAATGAGCCGGGACCGGTATGGTATAAAGATGGGATACCCGAGCGTAAGTTATTTTTCCCTAGCTTGAATGCGAAAGGCGAATGAGGGCGACAAGATTGACCATGACTAAGAGAACCCGACGTATTGACACAACTCTCCTTATCGCCTTTGCACAGTTTGTGATCATAGTGCTCCTACTATCTGGGGTCTCAGCGGAGTACCAGTCTAACATGTACATGCAAGAATGGATTGCCCAGAATGCTTGGCCAGTTGGTTATCTCTTGAATGGGTATCTTGCATCGACGCTGGTAGGTGTTGCGATTGGTGGAGGGTTTCTTCTCCTTCAGAGATGGAGGAGTACCGGAGACCTTGGGAAAAAATGAGGTTGGCCTAGCGGGACGATAGCGCGATTCTCTCTATTTCATCCCGCTTCCGAACAGAGGCACTCTTAGGGTCTCTCGCTGCTGCAAGTATGAGTTCGTCGGCAAGGCATTCGTCAACACTTCGCGGATTGTTGTGCGAAGCTGCTCTAGCACCCTGGGTGATATGTCTCAGGGCTATGTCGACCCTTCGCTGAGGCGCTATGTCGATCGATATCGGGTAGACGATCCCACCGTAGGCAATTCTCGTCACGTCTTCTGCGGGCGCGGCGTTCTGTATAGCGCGGACGAGGATTTCGATCGGATTCTTGTGGGTCTTAATACTGATCAAGTCGAACGCGTTTCGCACGATACTGATCGCGCGAGCTTTGCGGCCCCCTGCAATACCTGGCCGCATCATATCATCTATTAATCTCTCAACGACGTTAATCGTGGATTTTCGAAAACGCTGGTGTTCGTGTCGACCACTGGTGTGGGGAAGGAGAATGGGACGAGCCGAGATGTAGCGCTTTAGCCCCGGGTCCTCTGCCTCGATGCCCGCCGTGGGCCACAAGCCGAAGACCTTGACCTCGGGGATTTTCTTGAGTTCCTTGCTCATACCTATCCTTCAGTTTACCAGCGGGCTCCGATCACTACACCGGCGTTTTAAACATTCTCGGGTACTGAACCAAGATGTGGGGGTCAAACTCGCGATTGTCGAAAAGCTTGATAATCCAGGTCATCCTCCGGCCTAGCGATCTGGGTTTTGACGGTTACTGAAACTCTTGTCCGACCTTCTGTGAAGCCGCATTTTCCGATCGAATCGCTGCTTTCCGCTCGTTTACTCCTCGCTCCAAGAATTGTAGGGAACAAAGTATTCTTTCTGTCGGATTTTAGCGGCGTTCTCAGCCTCTATTCAATGGACAAGAAGGGAAGCATTCCTCAACCGCTACTTCCCGGCGGCCAGGCGTTGGTGAATCCGCATTTGATGGATGGACATAATTTCTATGTTCTGCCGGAACTGGGAAGGGTCTTGGTCATGATGGACAAGCTGGGAAACGAAAATTACCAGCCCATGCTCATCCCGGTTGAAGGAGGTATTCCCGAAAAGGGGTTAGGTGACAGATACCAAGATGAGAAGCTTGCCTGCGTTGAGTGCGATCTTGAGAAGAATATTGCATATTTCGACCGAGATGACAGGAAGAATCCTGAGACAGAATGTCTGCGCGTCAACTTGACAACAGGTGATGTGACTTCTCTGGGGAGAAGCCTCTATGGCAACAGGTGCAACGGCGTCAACTCTGACCATTCCAAGATCATCCTCGCGGACGGGTACACTGCGGGTGACGTTGTTCTATTCTACAGGGAGCCTGGAATGAAGGAGAGAAAATTACTCTACGGGACTCCTTTGGAAGAGAGGGGCGGCAGGAAGATTCCGCCCTCTGGAATCGACTGGTGCAACTTCACAAATGGCGACAGGGGACTGCTTTTCGCTTCGAGCATCTTTCACGATGATGGAGGCTTGACATATCTCGGATTCGACAATCCTTCTGAACCCGTCGATGTACAGGTTCGCGGGCTCAAGCATTCGGGCGTTGGAGAGCTTGTAGCGTCCAAGAAGGTCGAAGGCAACCTATTCGTTCTTACCTACAACATTGACGGTGCTTCATGGGTCTACGAGGGAACGTTCAATGCTGGAAATTCCCCATCCTTCACGATTGGGAGATCACTTTGTGGTCTCGGCGAGCTCTCGGATGGAGTAATTCAGGGAATAGACTGGCAGGTGAACAAGGGTCCGCCGATGACCGTCGAATACGTTTTGTCATTCACAAAGGCGAACATGCCTTCTCAGCTCTATCTCTACCCGGCTGGCGGGAAAGGACCGGTGACTCGTCTCTCAGACGAGAGAGTGTTGGGCATTCCCTCGGATTATCTTTCAGCGGGGGAAGATGCGAGTTATACTACTTGGGACGGACTGAGGGTCTCAGCTCGACTCTATCTTCCATCGCCTAAGCTTGGATACAAGGGTCCGCGCCCACTTGTAGAGTATGTTCATGGCGGGCCGCAGGGCCAAGAGAGACCTGATTTCACCTGGTTCTCAATGCCGCTGATCCAGTACTTGACGCTGAACGGATTCGCGGTCTTCGTCCCCAACGTCCGCGGAAGCACCGGTTATGGTATGCGATACATGAAGCTCGTTGATCGGGATTGGGGTGGGAACGACGTCAAGGACCATCTTGAAGGCTTGAAACACATAGAGAGGGATCCGAGGATCGATTCCAAACGGAGAGCTGTTGTGGGACGATCCTATGGTGGCTTCATGACTCTGACTTTGGCTTCGCGGT
>VBBD01000083.1 GCA_005882895.1 Candidatus Bathyarchaeota archaeon
TCGACGTGTAGTCTGACATCAGTGCTGCTGCGGAGGCCTGGATCAATGGATAGATCGGGAGAGTCCACAAGATCGTCACTACAACGGTGTTATTGACAAAGTAAATCGTCGCAAAATAGATCGCATATCCCACAGCTCCCAAGAGGAACACCGGTTTCCTACCGATCCTATCATCCAAGGGACCGACGACCCGAAAAGCGATCGCCCCGAGGAGCGTTGTCGCGGTTGCCGCCAGTCCAGCCATCAACCGGGAACCGCTAAGGGAGTCCACCAAGTATATGGTGAAGAAACTGTTGAATGAGGAGGATGAAACGAGTGCGAGAATTGATACGCCGTAGAGAATTCCAATATTTCTTTGCTTGAGGAGACTCCAGTACCCCTCGGGGCGAATCACAGATTTCGCGATGGTAAGCCCTTGTTTGGTTAGGAAGGAAACGACCAGGATTCCTGAGTAGCCATAAAGAGCTCCGAGAATGTAAAGATAGATAGGGTCAAGGAATTGAAATAGTACTCCGCCGATTAGTGTTGCCGATGCATAGCCTACTGAGGCGGCTGTCCAGAATTCTCCGATAGCCCGCCCGTACTGCGTCGATGTCTCGGTCGCCAGTGCGGCAAAGATGGGAATGAAGCTTGAAGAGAACAGGCCCATCAGTGCAATCACGAACACGAACTGTGCAGGATCTTTCAGAAACGGGAAGAGAGAAAATCCAAGAGCTTGCACGAGGAACGATAGAACTAGAATTCTCGTCCCCTTTCCCGTGGAGTCCAGAATCCCTCCCCAGACCGGGGAGAGGACGATCGTCTCAACTGCCGGGATAAGTGAAACTAGAGAGATTAGTGAGAACGACGCTCCAAGGGAGCGCAGCTCGATTGGCAGAAAGGCCCAGATTATTCCGATCGGGCCGAACGCCAGAGCGGTTGATAGCTTAACAGCGATTCGCTGGTCCGTAACGACCCCTCCCACGAGATGGTGCAGAGGCGAACTAACAGGCTATTTTGAAGGTGTCGTCTGGATGAGACGCCTGATCTCTTCGCTTATCCTGCGACGCTCATTCTCATCCTTCGCCATCATCCATTCCAGCTTGAGCTTAAACACACGATCCTCAAGGCTAGCGTTCTCTTTCTGCACCGTGTCCACCATGCTTGTCGGCACCATCGCCCGGTATCAAGAACCGATTTGCTGATCGTGTGAATATAACAAGATCTGAACCTGCGACCGGGATGTTAAAGCCCGGCCAGTCCCCCGATTACAAAGCCGACGATTGCGAGGAGGCCGAAGGTCAGGTGGAGAATTATCGTGTTAGCGTTGGCGGGTATTATCGCGTGTGGATCTTTGTAATTGGCCCTCAGTATCCTGACTGCCTTCAGAGCAAACGGTAGACTGAACAATGCAATGAGTGTTGCGAAGCTTGTGATCGGGAAGGAGACAAAGACTTTCAGAACCGCATATAGGAGCAGTAGAAAGTATGACGTTGCCAATAGTCCGACGTAGACGGCGACAGACCTGAGGTAGCCTAGCCTCAAGACGAGAGTTTTCTTTCCAACGGCCTTGTCAGCGTCCATATCAGGGAACTCGTTGATCCACAAGACCGCCGCAATGAGCAATCCGACTGGAATAGACGCAAGTAGCGGAACCGTCGCGGATGCGAGGGATTTGGTTTGAACGTAGTAGGCGCCGAGGGTCATTACGGGTCCGAAATTGAGGCCGACGAGAAATTCTCCGACTCCTCGGTAGGCCAGTTTGAAGGGAGGGCCGACGTAGAAGTAAGTGGATATGACACCGATCAGTCCGAACCAGAACAGCTGGTAGAGTCCGAGCGCGAAGATGAGGTAGAATCCTATGAGGGATCCGAGGATCAGACAAGAGGTCGATACGATCAGATGAGTGGATGGCCGAATCCAGTCCGCTGTCAGTATTCGTCCGCCACCAGCGAACGGGTTCTGGTGTCGAACCTGGAGATCGTTTCCGCTCTTGAAGTCAAAATAGTCATTGAACATGTTACTAGCGATCTGGATCAAACTCGCACCCAGCAACGTCAGCAAGAACGTTGACCAGCTGAACACGTGCACTGTCTCCCAGGCGACAACGCCTCCCAGTATGACGGGCACGAAGGTCGCCTGCAAGAATGGGACCCGCATCGCCTTGAGCCACAAGCCAATGAAAGGTGGCTTTTTCGCGTCGACGCTTGGGTTGGATGACATTGCAGGGTATCTCTCCATTTCGAAAACCCGCCCTCGCCGGAGATGATATAAGGCTAATTCCCGAGATTGGCGGGGTTCGGGGGCAAAAGGCTAAAGCGTGTTCGAGAGTCCACGATAGACTCCTAACGTCGTGAAGAATTTGGCCGAAAACTGGGACGTAGTAGTTGTTGGCGCCGGCATAGCGGGCTGTATGACAGCCGGCACAATCGCCCTCAAGGGCAAAGGCAGCGTAAGCGTTCTCCTCATGGACCGAAACCCGCCAACCGAAGCGGGAAAGAAAACGGTTCTAGGTTGGGTTTGCGGCGACGCCGTTGGCGAGCACCACATCAAGTACATTCACGAACGCATAGGGACTACCTACGGCAAGCCCGAGATGGAGAACCGGGTAACTGCGGTCTACGTGTACTCCCCCGACATGAAAGTAAGGGTCCCGTTCGAAGGGCCCGGATATGTTCTGGACCGGCCGAAGTTCGCAAAACGTCTACTCGACGATGCTTTGAAAGCGGGCGTTGAATTTCGTGGCAATGTCCAAGCAACAGAGTTGATTCAAGAGAACGGAACTATAGTCGGGTTGCATGGGCAAACAGTTGGACCCGGGGTAAACCGACCGTTCGAGATTCGCTCCAAACTTATCATAGATACCTCGGGAATGTCCACTAAGCTTCGCCGGAATCTTCCGATTCCCAGTCACATCGAGAAAGAGATCAACAAGGACGATGTAGAGCCAACAGCGCGTCTGAACGCGAAACTTAGAGATGGAGTCGAGGTGGAACCGTTCCATTGCGACATCTACCTCGACGCGGAGAAAGCGCCTGGAGGTTATCTCTGGCTCTTTCCAAAATCCGAAGACAAGGTCAACATTGGCCTAGGAATTCAGCAGAAGAGAAGTTCAAAGCCTCTCAGCGCGCTTTTGAAAGATTGGTTGGCGGCGGATGATCGATTCAAGGATATTCAGCCCCTGAGCGATGACAGCAACCTAACGGGGTCCTGGCAGGTCTCGGTTAGACACCAGAACGACTGTCTCGTGGCTAACGGATACATGATCTGTGGAGACGCAGCGTGGTTTCCTAACCCGATCAGTGCCGGCGGTATCGGCCCCGGACTGATAGGCGGAGTTATGGCTGGAGAAACGGCAGTCCGGGCCATCGAAGCAAACGACTTTAGCGAAAAACAACTATGGCAGTACAACCTAGACTTCGTCAATCACTACGGCAACAAAACGGCTGGTCTGGAAGTATTTCGGATGTACCTGCAGACACTGAACAATGACCAGATCAACTATGGAATGAGACACTTCCTCTCATCGGACGAGGCCACAGAGATCTCGCTGGGAGAAATGCCCCATCTCTCGGCTGGCAGGAAGATTGTCAAACTGTTCAGAGGTCTGGGGTCGTACAAGGCGTTCAGTGGACTTGTGTTCACGATGAGTAGGATGCGAGCCCTTAACGAGCTTTACCAGAGCTATCCGAAGGATCCCGCGCAGTTCGACGCCTGGAAAGCAAATGTCGATTCGATCTTGGCTCAGGGCCGAGCCCGTTTCCACTGAACCGCGAACAGTAACATCGTCAATAAATAAGGGCTGGCGAACAGGCCCTCTTAGACTCGATTGCCTTCTCCAGAAATCGGCGCATCCTTTGACTCAAGACCGCTAGACGATCAGGCACTTGTAATGAACATGTTATCGTCCGAGTCCGACGCGACCTATAGTTTCCAGGGAATGAAGAGAAGGCTCGGACTACATCAAGAGAAACTCACACGGATCCTCAAACGCCTCGAAGATGACAATCTCGTCTTGAAGACCGACGAGGGATACAAGGTCCTACACAATTCTAGAAAGACGACACGCCATCTAGACGAGGGAGAGCCTGTTATTCGAGGTCAGCTCCCTCCAGGAATCGACCCGGGTACTCTTACATCCAAACTCAAGGGCCGATGGTTCAAGAACTTCCGATGGCTAGGCTATTCCACCAGCGAATCAGGCCAATCGCTTTACTGGATCACCGAGGACGGACGATTCCAACTAGTTGTCCGGCTTGCTCCCGCGGAGATTCTTGTCTGGAGTCAACCTACAAACGATGTTGAGACGCACTCTTCAATTGGGGCGGGATACGAACTATTCGACAGAATCAGCCGTATCCTTCCCGAAACAGAAGACTACAGCTAGATCTGCGACCATTTTCGTTGACTGGATAACCTTGTCCCCAGTCAATATCCCGCACCCCTCGTATGGGTATAGGTGAAGAAACATGCGAAGAACCTCCATAGCAGTGCGGTTCAGTTCAGGAATCTTTCGACAGGATTGGCAGCCGATGGAGCGTCACCCCCGACCCTTGAAGCGTAGAAATCCGAACGAAATGGGTCAGCGTCCAGACAAGGCGCTTCACGCGCCCGCAAGACCCTGATTCATTGGTAAACGTCCTACGGCTGACAACAAGTCGTTTTCGAGGTCCAAGAATCCTCGCCGCGCTCAAGACAATAGAAGTGCTGGCGCTATGACTACTAATCTCTACTCGTCTAGGTATCGAGCCGAAAGTTCGCAAGCATATTCAACAACCGCAGTTTGCTGTTTATTGCAGAGTGGAAGGACGGAACGGGCGGCAATCGCGTAGAGTCCAAGGGCTGCCTTGCAGCTCTCAGCGAAGTCCACCTTTCCTTCTCCGAAAGCCCGAGCCTGCAGGTTTTTCCATTCACGTCCCATCGAGTCACCGACGAGATCCCACAGCCGATTTTCGGAACCATAGAGAATGTGTGAATGAACGGCTAAGATGGGCGCCATTTTGATTGCTATGAGCGAGCGCTGGACTGCGGCAGCCCAGTATCTTCGAAGGCGTAGGTTTCCAACCGTCATATCCCAGTGATCGTCCCCAAGCTTTGATGCTGTCCAGGATTTTTTTCGACCCGAACCAGCATAGAGTCGTGAAGATTGCTTTGAAGGCCGGGTTCAGCTTCATGAGCGTCGGGGGCATTGAGTGTAGCTCTAACACGGTATGTCTCCAGCTTCTGTAGATGACCCAGAACCTCGCCTCATCTATTGCTTCGTCGATGTTGAAGAAGCTCTTGTTCTTCAAAACACCCAGCGGGACAAAGCTGAGAGGCGTCACAGTGAAGTGGGCCCGGTTTCCGATCTCTTTTCGGAGCCCATGCTCCATCCGGTCGATCAACCGGACGGTCTCAATCGCATCGTCAGTGGTCTCTCCCGGTAATCCTACGATGAGGGTGTAGGCTGGGAACCAGTAGTTCTCGTTGAAGATTCGTGTGCCGTTGTAGATGACTTCTTGCCATTCGCTCGGGCTGAAGGGTTTCACCTTCAAGGGCATGTATTTGCGGATGAGCTCAGTGGAGCCGGTCTCAAGTCCTGACTGGATGCCGATGTACTTGTCATCCTTCGCACGGACTGTATCAGATATTTCCTTGATGAGCTCAGGATCGGCCGCCGCGGGCGCTGTCGTACCATGGGTCGGGTTAGCGTAAGTGATCCCGCCCTGGGTCATTACTGTCTTGAAGAGGTCGACCACTGCCTCGTGGTTGGGCATGAACCCGTTCTTGTCCTCGAGCTTGTAGAGGAAAATGTCCTCGCTGTGAATCCAGACGTTGGGGTTTCCAATCTTCCTGTTAACCGCGATCTCCCTCTCGATCTTGTCGGCGGGATAGTATTTTGCCGTGCGAAGGTTTGGTTCGCAGAACTGGCAGTTGCGGCCGCAGCCTCTCATGACCTCGACAAGGCCATGCGTTGAGGCTCCAACTATGTCCGGGATCTGTTCTAACTTCGGTCCGCGGGGAACGTGGATGAATTCTGGTGCACCGTTGAATTCTATGTCGTTGTAGATGTCTTGTATGACGTGGTCGCACTCTCCGATCACGGTATGGTTGACTCCAAGGGCCCTCGTCTGCTCGTCCTTGGTTTCCATCTGCCAAGCGCCTGAACCTCCAAGAACCAGCTTTGCCTTGGGAAACCGTTTCCTCGCTCGATTGACCTCGTAGACCAGTTCAAGGAATTTCCTCTTTGTATACGCAGTTAATTGGCCTCCGTCAGTGAACATCATGCTAACGGGTCCTAGTCCCAGCGGGTCCATAGTGGATATTCCGATTATCCGGGTGTCCTCGTTGACGAATTTGGATACGTGGTCAGGATGGGCGACCACTACCTCCTCGGGCTTGTAAGTCCTAAGGATCGAGGCTTCCAGCTTTCTAAGCCCATAGGGTGCCATCTGTGCGACGCCGTTGTTGTGTTTGACTTGGGGAGAGAGGAAGTCGAATACGATTCGGGGAACTTTCTCGGCAGGGGCACAGCTGAAGAACGGGAGCAGGGGTATCCCCCAGTACTCGCTCATCTGGGTTGCGTCTGCTGTGAGCACTATTCTAGCCATTCATCTATGCCTCAAACACACTTTGCTTTAGTTAGGATTAGGTCTCTCTTCCGACCGGTCTTCCCTAAAACAACCTGTTTTCGAGGTGCTATGTATTTTAAACTAGTGTTTCATGTCAACCGGAAAATCATCAATTGCTCTTGTTTGGATACCTTTCAGGGTAGAAAGCCATCCTTCTTTCCGATGAGACGCAATGTGAGGGGTTGCAACTCCTCCGGGACTGCGCAGAAAGTGGGTTATCCGCGAAAAAAAGTTTGTGAGTTCAGCAGATTCTCCGCAGAACTCTTTCAATGAAGATCCAGTACTTATCGCGTTCTTTGATCGGATCTCTTCGACACATGTAGGGTCCAGGGCCTGCCAAGTAGAAGGCTTGGAGAGCAAGGAGAATCAGACGGGTCCTCATCTCTCATACTGAGCGATGCCCATAAAAGAGACGATGCGTCCTTGACAAAATCATGCAAGCGACCACGAGTATCCAAGCAGGAATGCTCGCTCCTGAGTTCACCTCTCTCTTGACCACGGGGGATGTGGTGAAACTCAATGATTACAAGGGAAAGAAGGTTGTTCTCTACTTCTATCCGAAAGACGATACCCCTGGTTGTACCATCGAGGCATGCGGCCTCAGAGATCAATACGAGAAGATTCGCGAGCTAGGAGCCGAAATCCTGGGCGTGAGCGTTGACAACGCCGTGTCCCATCAACACTTTACACAAAAGTTCAACCTCCCCTTCCAGCTGGTCGCGGATTCAGACAAGAGCATCACAAAGGCATACGGTGTGCTAAACGAGAAGTCAAACATGGCGAGACGAGTTACCTTCATCATCGATGAAAAGGGGATCGTCGAGAAAGTATTCGACCCCGTCAAGGCAGACGCCCACACTCAACAAGTAATCGAAGCCTTATCGCAATAGCCATTCGCGCCCTGCACTAGACTACTAGACCGAATTGAAACTCGTACCCCATCCGAGTTTCACTGAGAATCCTGTAATGTAATTCTGTTAACGTTGATCGATACGCTACCTAGATCTTCAGTAGAGTGTCGTTCGGGAATAGAGTGTTCTGCTGTCCAAAACCTTGGTAAACTTTTCGGGGTATCGAGATGTCAGCGAGGTACAAATCGCCGACGTAAGGTAAGGCGCCTGGTGCAAGGAACCCGGTCTTTGGCAGTGCTAAGGTGAGGGTTGTGGTGGCTTTGATACACGGGTCGTAGGCCTCGCCGGTCGTCGCGTTCATTCCTGAGGGAAGGTCCAATCCCAGAATGGGGCGGCCGCTCGCGTTGGCGTCTTTGATTATCATCGCGATTCTGTCCCGAGGGTTGCCCTCAAGCCCGTATCCAATGAGACCATCGATCAGCAGCTCACAATCCCTCAAAGCGTACTCTGTTGATAGGATCGGGACTCCCATTTTTTCGAGAATGTGAAGTTGTTCAAGTGGTATATCCTTCATCTTGTCTTTGGTTGTGCCAACAATCACCTTGACATCAGCGCCCCAGTTAGCTAGGTGTCTCGCAGCGACCATTCCGTCGCCGCCGTTGTTGCCGCCTCCGACGAGGCAGGCAACGCGCTTTCCTATAGTTGTCCCTTGCAACATCCGCGCGGCCAATGTGGCTGTGGCTCTGCCCGCGTTCTCCATCAGCATGAGAACATCCACTTGGAACTCTCGAATTGTGACATCGTCTATCCTACGCATCTCTTCAGCTGTGACGTAGACGATTCCAGCTTTCTCTTGCACGCTCCCTCATCACCGCACTGAGCAGATATACTGAGTACCGTGAATGAGGAATATTCAAAACTTGGAAACGAGTGGAGCGATGGTGAGGTTGAGAATTGCACCTCCTTATTGACGACGTTCAGCTCTGGGATGGAACCGGCTCGACCGCGCAGTCCAAAATGTCCGTAGAGGTTCGTGATGGGAGAATCCATTGGATCGGCCCCGCGTCCCAGTGGCAGGGTAACCGGGCTACTGTTCGAGTCGTTGACGGCAGGGCTCGAACACTGATTCCCGGACTCATGGATTGTCATGTTCACTACAGCAGTCCAGGTGGGCCTGAATGGATCGCGCGATTTACCGATCCCCTTCCCGAAATCTCAATGTGTGCGATCGAACTCGCGGAGACCAGTTTACGAAGTGGGGTTACGACCGCACGAGACGTCGGCGCACCTCACGGGGTCAGCATCAGGCTCGTACGCGCGGCACGAGCGGGAGAGATTCGCGCTCCGAACATTCGTGCCGCAGGTACATGGATCGCCTACCGAGGCACATACGTTTCCTTCGCCAGCCAGTTCGGGGAAGCTGACGAACTACGAAACGCGATTAGGACAGAGATTGAGGCTAGAGCGGACTTGATCAAGGTCGCACTAGCAGGGTGGAACGAAGGTGCCCGCTCCCAGGACGCGCCGGATATTCCATTCGACAAGAAACTGCTCGCAGTAGCGGTCGAAGAAGCGCACAAGGCAGGTTTCAAGATCGCATGCCATGCCAACGACCCGACCAGCTGCCGAATAGCAGCACACGCTGGCGTGGATTCGCTCGAGCACGGGATGTTTCTCGAGGCAAATGATCTTGAAGCCATGGCGAAGAACAAGACGTACCTCGTCCCGACCATGTCAGTCTGGGACGCCATGCTCTACTACGCACGCGCAGTTGATTGGCCGGAGACCCGTAAGAAGCGGGCCGAGGATCTACGACAAGGGTCTCGTGCAGCGGTCACAGCGGCTATCAAGGTTGGTGTGAAGATAGCGCTAGGGACGGATGCCGGGGGCGGAGCGGCCCGTCACGGTCGAATAGCGAGAGAAGCTGAGCTGATGGTCGAATTCGGGATGGAGCCAGGCGGTGCGCTCATCGCCGCAACATCAAGCGCGGCAAGTCTAATCGGCGAAGGTGATCGCGGAACAATCGAGGAAGGAAAAATCGCTGACCTAGTCCTGCTTGACGCGAACCCTCTGGAGAATATTGGCGCACTGAGATTGATCGTGGCCGTGTTTCAAGAAGGACGGCGCGTAGCGTAGATCGCTTCCGACAAAGAACCCAACATGGCCGCCGTTTATCGCCTGCTCTCATCCATCTTTACAAAGAAGGTGCGACCACAGGTTTTTGGTGGACCGGGCGGGATTTGAACCCGCGACCTTCCGGTCTCTAGACCATATTCTGGTTTGCAAACCGGACGTTCTTCGGCCTGACACTTGACTCGTCAGCATACCAGGCTGAACTACCGGCCCACTCGGCCGAACCCGATATTCTACCCGGTTAAAGCCTTTGACGAAGCGACTTGCTCGAGCGAGGCATCAGAAGATCACGAATCAAAAATAGGCATGCTTTTCTCGACCCCCCGGGGGTGGTCGATTTTCCCGCGCCCCGCCCTTCACGAAAAACGCTCCAACATACTAGCCCTCTTCCATCAGTCAGCGTCAACCGGGCAATTTCAGAAATCATGGGGCCGCCGGCGGGATTTTCCCACCTGCTAGAGGTGTTTTGAACCCGCCCCGCAGGCTCCATTTGCCAGGGTCTTCCCTTGGGACCCTTCAGGCCTGTACGCTACCAAGCTACGCTACGGCGGCCACGCAGGAGACCGAGTCGCGGCGAGGAATATGTAAGTTTGCAGACTCCTCTCATCATGATTTTGCACTGGTTTAGGCAATGTTTTCTGTTTGCAGTGGAAGTCGGGTCTCAAATGTTACACGAATTCGTCCATTTTCCTTGAGCACGTCTCGGATTATTTCTATGAACGTAGCATTCCCTATAGTGAAAAAGGTCGGAGGCTGAACTGGCTCATAGAGAGATGAGCCTTAGAGTTCTGCAAAACCGCTATGAAATCCCTGACCATGTAACACTCACTCTAGATGTAGAAAATGGCAACTGCGAAAAATGAGCTTCTCCTGCTCAGGACCTTCAGGCTCGCCCTCCCTGCTGCTCTACTGGCCACCCTCCTTTGGACACTTGAATTCGGTGACTCCACGAGACAATGGATCTACAACGGACTTGGTGCAAACGCCAACAACATAGTGTTCATCATCGGACTAGTGCTCGTCGTGGGACTCTACTGGTTCATGGGCGTATACGAGCGCAAGATCCTGTACGAGAACCGGCACACAAGACCCGCGTTCTAGCGAGCAGCTGAAACGAGCCAACGCTTCCTCCACCCTCTTATTCCAGCCTCTAGATTCTTCTGGAATAGCTTTGAGAGCCAAGGCTATCTACCCCGAGGTTCGCCAACATTCCGGCCGGTAGCACGCGAGTTTGAGAGTCGGAGTACACGTCTCCATTTCAGGTTCCATCGACCAGGCTGTCGACCGGGCCAAGGAAGAAGGCTGCGACACCTTCCAGGTGTTCACACGAAACCCACGCGGCTGGAAATTCGCCGACCTAGACCTTGACGAGGTCAAGAGTTTCAAGGAAAAACTTGCCCAGTCCAACCTCGGACCAGCCGTCGACCACATGCCCTATCTTCCCAATCTGTCATGTCCTGAAGACGAGCTCTACGAAAAATCCACGGCAACATTGCTGGCCGAGGTTGATCGTTGCGGGACTCTTGGAATACCCTACCTCGTCTGCCACCTTGGGAGCCACCTGGGAATGGGAAGAGACGTTGGCTTGCAAAGAATCACCGACGCGCTGAAC
>VBBD01000084.1 GCA_005882895.1 Candidatus Bathyarchaeota archaeon
CACTCGTTCTCCTAATGTGCCGTTTGGATTGAGGAAGCGGTAGTATTCTCCACAGTCTACTACCGGCTTCCAGTGAACGTGAGCGACTTTCACCGGTCCCTTCTCCGTCTCCATTGTAATGAAGAAGACTTCTCCAGGCTCGAAAATGTCCTTACCATCATGCTTCTTACGTTCTGATTGCGGAACTAAGTGAGCCCTTTCGACCAACACTAGATGTTCCGCCCTCACAGTCTCTTCCACATGGAACACGGTTTCCGCTATCTTCCAAGGTTTGAGGCGTCTTCCACCCGCTTTCATTGTGATTTTCATTCAGGCCTCTCCCCGTAGTAAATGCCGATTGCGAAGCTCTTATCGGAAGCGAAACTCTCGGCCCAGCAGCCGCGGACACATCTAGCGGCTCCCCTCAGAGAGGCGGAGGACCCACTGAAAGCAAAAGTCTACGTAACGTAACCGGCCGCGGAATCTTTCGGCATGTTCAAATTCCAATTGTTGTCTTGGTAACCGATTGTTTTGACCCCTAGAGAGCGTGAACTAATGACCGGAATGGGCAACTGTTATGCGTCATGTCACGAGGACTTTGAAGAGACTGTGCGAATGGTCGGTGACGCTCGGGGTTTGACGGTTGATCAGGTGAAGAAGATGCTTGAGGATATTCGCGGGAAATATGGGGCTGATATGGAGTATCAACGGCTTCGTGGCCGGTTGCCGAAGGACTTCCCGTTATAGAGGTCGAGACTAGTTGACGAAGTGTCCTAGTTGTGGCTTGGGTTTTCAGAAGCACGATGATTTCGATGATCTTGCGGGTCACTTTGTTGCGGAGGCGGGGCGGAGTGATGCGGGGCATGTGATGTGGTTGAACCGGAATATTACCAAGAACAAGTCTGACCGGAAGACACTGGCGAAGTTGCTGGCTGGATTCTTCGATCTCGGTGGTTATAGTCTAGAGTCGTGGGTTAAGAGGCGTTTTATCGAGAAATTCTATGGCAAGAGTCCGCACCCGTTTGTACTGGCGTTGCAGCATCCTTCCCGGGCTACGTTGCTGGGGTATGTTGTTGAGCACCAGCACTTCCTCCGTCAATGGGTCCGATCGTGCAGCTACATTATGGCCCGGACCGACGAGATGGACGTGGTCTTGTACGAGCTGGATAACATCAACACGGAATACGGTGGCGTAGGGACCGGTCAGCCGAGCCATTACGAGTTGTTGCTGAGCATGGGGGAAAGCCTTGGCCTAGATCGGAAAGAAGTGTTTCGGATGGCGCCCTTGGCGGATACGAGGGAGGCGATCCGTGTCTGGGATAGCATCTGTCGGGATGATCACTGGGTTGAGGCGATGGCGGCGATGCATGGTTTGGAGTTGATTGCGAACCGGAAGTTGAAGGGTGAGGGTGCGAGCATTGGATATTTTGATCCTGTGATATTGAAGAACGAGGAGATATCGGAAGAGGCGAAGGCGTTCTTGCGGGAGGGGTATGAGGCGGATGTGGGACACTCAGAACAAGCCCTTAGCCTTGTCGAGAAATACTCCAGGTTGTATGGAAACATGGATGATGTCCAGGCAACGTTTCTCCGATCGATCGACTATTTCGACCGGTATTTGATGGCGCGTTTGGAGAGGAGTAGACAGTTTGAAAGTAGCTGAGAAAGGCTGCGCGATCTGCCAGGCAACATGGGGCGACTACTGGGAAGAGATTGAGGGACAACGCATGTTCTTCTGCTGTGATATCTGCGCGATCGAATTCAAGAACATGGTTAACGAGGTGAAGAAACGGACCGGATGGAAGACTCTTGATGAGATCAAGATGACCGGTAACTACCGAGGACGCGAATGTATGGCCTTGTATGGAGGTAGAAGATACAACTTCTCAATCCGATTCGACTCGAAGGGCGGAATAGACGCTTTCAGCGAACATGCCTAAGAGAGCGGCGACATCATCGTCCTTGGCAGGAATCAACCCAAGTGAACTGAATCGAGTCTTTGATGAGGCGACGCGACGCGCCGTGGCTCTTGTGAGGAGAGAATATCCCAACGTGATTGGCGTGATGGTTCACGGAAGTGTGGCTAGAGGAGAGCCGGGACCCTTCAGTGATATTGACCTGGTGGCTTTGACAGGTCGGGGAAGGAAGCCGTCCGAGTTCTCCTACTTCGACGGCGACATCTATGTCGGAGTAGGCTTCCTCCGCGTCACCGAGTTGGAGAGGGAGTTTAGCGATCCCAATGCGTTCTTTTGGGCTCGTGGAAGCGCAAAAGCAACTAGAGTGCTCTATGACCCTAAAGGGGTTCTGAAGCGGATTCTAGCTCGGTGGAGACTTGCGAAGCCCTCGCAGCAGATCCTGGAGAAGTCTCTGTGGGACATGTACCACAACATCATCGAGTATTCTGGAAAGTTAAGGAACGGTTGGCGAGACCGAGACGAGTATATGACGAGATACGCGGCTCAAGTCATCGCCCAGCACGTCGAGAGAGCCATCATTGCCCTCAACAATATTTCGATTATCAGCGAGAACTATGTTTGGCATCAGGTTTTGAACGCGAAGAAGAGACCAAGCCATCTCGGAATTGACTATCCTATTGCCCGTGGAATAAGAGGGACAAAAGAGACCTCGAAAATCTACCGATCAACGCTGAGGCTCTGCAGCGAAACACTACGCATAATCAGAAACGATCTTCGAAAGAAGGCCAGGCATAAGCGATTTCGGGCTTTGCTGGCTGAACCACTGGAAAAGCATGGACTATAGGATTCGATATCTTATGATTGACCGCTGAGCGAAGTCGGCTCTCGATAGGCTCGATAGGCGAATAGGACGACCTGAAGCTGCAGGAGAAGGAGGAGATCGCCGATAGGGCTGTAGAGGATTCCGAAGGCGAGACCCGCCACAACTATGGCGGAGACGGTTGAGGCTAGGAAGCCCCACTTTCTCAGGATCCAGCACGCATAGGCCAGCACCAGCTCTACTACGGCGAGTGTTAGCGTGAACGAGAAGTAGAGTATACCAGAGGCGAGAGCGACGGCAACCGTGAGGTAACTTAGTAGGATGGTGGTGACAATCAGCCAGTAAACAGTTCCTTCTCCGGCAAAACTCTTGGCGCGTCTGGGTTTGGTCTGGTTCAACGCTTCTATCAGCTCGTGATTATTCGATTCCAGTTCCTATTGCGATCTCGATTTGAGTCCATGCGCCAGATTCAACGATGACAATCCTCGGCAGGTCCTGACAACCGTAACTAGGTAGGTAGATACTTGGCGTAGCCGGGTTACAACTTGTGATAGTCAGGGAGTATGTTCCAGGGTTCAGGGCGATCTTGAAGGTTCCGTGGGCCCAGCAGCTTTCTACAATGATCCAGTTCACGGGGATGGTCAAGGCGAGGCCTGATGACGGGGTTACTAGGACTTGGATCTGGTTGTAGTAGGACGGTGCCGGAACCGTGCTGGCTAGTGTCCTGCAGATGGGGAAGATGGGGCCGATGGAGATGCTTCCGCTTATTCCCTCCATCGCACCAAGCAGCGAGGGCCTCGCGAGCGGCGACAGGTATCCGCCCGGCGAAACCATGAAACCCGCGACTGTCGACGCGGTGGTCAGGAAGAGGACCCAGAAGATCAGAGCCGCACTCCTCGTTACCAGCATGCTCCTTGCCTTAGTTGTCTATGTCGTAGCGACGGTTAAGCCTACAGGTTAGAACGATGCGTTCGGATCCCAGAACACAGACTATTCCCTTTCTGGGATAAAATCTTTGGACTGATTCTGTTCGAAACTATATTCCGTTAAGCGTCAAGCTGTAGGTCTTCAGAGAACTTGATGATGAGACTACTGGTGGGAGTTTTCGTGGTCCTTCATCAATTGTCCCTGTTTTGGATGGTGGCCATGGGGACCATCCGGGGGGAGGTTGAAGAACTCCAGCATCGGGGTCGCATTCTGGTCGTTGCTGGTCAGGGCTGGAAGGTGCCAGTTTGTTTCGATGGTTTTCAGAAATGAGAAGTGATTGAACTGGTTGGACGAGCTGAAGCTGGTCTTGGCCACAGAGCCGGCCCACAGGGCGTAGACTTGGTCGTTGGGGTATTGGTGGTCTCCGTTGCCCTCGTCGAAGACGATGAAGAGAGCTGCCTTCTGGTGGGTGAAGAGTTTGCTGCCGAGTATCATCGGGACTAGTTGGGACAGGTAGGTGTCGCCGGTGGATACGCTGCAGTCGTGCATGTCGTTGCAGACGTTGGGTGTCAGCCACATGAAGTTGGACGAGTTGGAGGGTGATTGAAGGTCCGCGAGAAGCAGATCATCGGGCGCACCATTTCCATTGGAGTTGGCTGGAACAATCCTTGAGCATCTGGCTGAGCTGTTGACAATGTCATCGAAGTAGACGAACGGGTTGTGACGCGGCGCATACAGGCCCGATATTCCGCCTTCTCCTAGGTAACAGTTGCCAGGCGAGCAGTTGTTGGTGCAGGTCGAGGGGTAGTCTTCCATGTACGCCTTCCATGCCAACCCCCTGGCCTCCAGACTGTCAACTATGTTGGTAGCATTTCCAGCACTGGATCCGGGACCTGGGGGACGGTCGGATGTGCTCCAGGACGCGAAGTCTTGGCCGGAGATGAGGGCTAGATAGTTTGGAAGGCTCGGATGATTCACCGCGGAATATCCTGTCGCTAGAGACCAGGAGGATGCGAGCTGGCTCATGAACGGGGCTTGAGAGCTACCGAGGATCTCGCTGAGATCATGGTTCTCCATCAATATGGTTACGACATAGTTGAAGGGATGGCTGACGGAGGCGGACGCCGGAAGAGCGACGTTCATGGGAGCGCCTAGCGCGAGGGATAAGAACAGAACGGGTAGAAGCAACATTACGCTTGGCTTCCTCTTTGGTGGGGATAGGACGACTTGAGGCGCTAGGCTGCACTTGAATATTTCGGAAAATTCTGGTTTTCTCCACGAAACTGGCGTGTCAGCGATATCCAAGTATAGATTCCTATAGCGCTCACCCAACCCGCGCAAAAGACAAGCTCATTGATTTCCCGATATGAGCAAGCCGCTGGGGGAAGTCCAGATTCAGGGCGACTAGAGCTCCTTGCCTGGCTGTCTAGAAGTGGTGCGACGGTTAGGTCTGAAGGTCAGAACGATGCGTTCGCATCCCAGAACAATAATTAATGAGGGAGGGAGGTTCCCTCAGCGCCGTCTAGAATCCGGCTAAATTAGTCGTAGTGGGTTTGTGGCTGCCCATCGGAGCAGAAATATTAAGCGCACACTTGATTCTACACGTAATTGTTTCAGGAGGGTTAGGGCATGGCTAAGCGAGCTAGGGAGGACGCGGAGTGGTGGCTGGCAGCCTCCATTGACGATTATGAGTCCGCTCAGCTGCTCTTCAAAGGAGGAAAATACAGCAAGACAGTTCACGTTCTCCACAACGCGACTGAGAAGGCGCTGAAAGCCGCGATCCTGGCGGAGAGAAAGAGGCCTCCTTATGGCGCGGGCGGGCACAATCTTGTCCGTCTGTACGAGATGGTTCAGTCGAAGCTCAAACTATCCGCGAAACTGGTGAGGACCATAGACGACCTATCGCCACTTTACTTGCCGTCTGAATATCCTGACGCGGCCCTAGGCGTTCCTGGGACACTGTTCAAAAAGGAGCAAGCCCAGAGATACCTCAGAGAAGTAGGCGAGCTGTTACAATGGCTAAGGAAGAAGATGCCAAGAGAATAGCCAAGAACTATGTAAGACGGCTTGCTCGAAACATCACCGTACGACAGGCGATTCTGACTGGGTCGAGGGCTACAGGCTCGTATCTGGAAGATAGCGATGTGGACTTGATAATTGTCTCCGACGACTTCTCCAAGATGCAGCTCCCGGAGAGGCTTAGGTATCTCCAGAAGCAGTGGAAGAGCAAGATCCCTCTGGAAGCATTCGGGTACACTGTCAACGAGTTCCGATCCCTTCAGCGAAAGAGCACCTACGTCAAGGAGGCAGTCCGGACTGGAATACCGCTGCTGGATGCGCGTAGGCGGCTCGCATCTTAGCCTGGACTGTTACAACAACATACGTGTTGGCAATCGACTGCCAAGCTGCATATTAAACGGCTGGCAATAAACTGCCAACCTATTATCCGTCCGAGAAAATAGTTCAAAAAGGAGCAACCCCAAAGATACGTTCCAGAAGAACGGGCTAGTAAGTTGGCTAGGAAGATGCTCCGCAAAGGAAAGCCACGGGAAAAGTCAGAAAAGATCGTTCCGCCAGGCAGACTCAGCGATTCGCTTGGAGCTTGGAATATGAGTGATGAGGAGGAGGAAAGGATCGTCTCAAGCCTCAAGAAGAACTGGAAGAGGACAACCCTTGCGATTCGCACGGCCGAGGAAAAACCTCCCGAAGACGACCAAGACGTCGACAAACTCGTAAAATCTCTGTTGAAGCTGAAGAGAACTGGCAAAGAACCCCTGATCCTCCGCCTGAACATGCCGGCAACGGCGGTCGTGGCGAGCGGACGAGACCGTTGGCACATGTAGATCCTGCGTCCCCACGGTAGATAAGTTCACGAGCACTGTCTCCGATTGGCCGCGGGCGGCTTCCTTCAAAGGCGGTCCAAGAGTTAGGCACAACATTATTATGACGGATTGGTGAGGCTAAGATTATATAACAGAAAGAATGTTACTGATATGGTAACAAATGTCGTACTACGATCTCTGGGCTATCCTCGGCAGTTGGAGGAGAGAATTCTCATCCACTGAATTCGCATGGACATTCGCCAGCCCGGACCCCCGTAAAGTTCTACATGACATGGTCGGGAAGGGGCTTCTTGAGCGTCTGGAGCGAGGGAAGTACCGAGTCCGATCAGCCGGCGAATATGCCAGAGCAGAGAACGACGTTAGCTCGGGATATGAGCTTCTATCAACAGCGACGATGACGTACGCTCTCACGGGCGTGGACGGAGTCTTTGTCTGGACCCGCGGAGGCTACAACGCCGGACGCTTCTTCGGCTTCTATCCCATTCACCTGAAAGTATTCGCGAGGGACCTTCCTCGGTGGCGCAGCTTCTTCCACAAGGCAGGAAAGAACGCTTTCATTGCCGAACGAAAACCGGAGAGAACCCTGTTCGGAGTCTTCTATCTCCTATACCCATCGACTAGGATCAAAGCCGAAACGGTCAACATGCTCAGGGTGGAGCCTTTGACCAAGACCTTGCAGTTCTGCCGGAACAACATATACACGTTTGAGCCCGCGTTAGAAATGCTGACCCAACAGTATCGGAATTCTACAAAAGCCGCGGCGTGACTGCAACAGTGAGCCACACTGGATACCTGACTGCCCGCGAGACAGAGATCATCAGAATCCTCAGGGTACTGAGCGAGGCAACAGATGGCTTCGTTGTGATCGGCGGATACGCAGTTAATGCCCACGGTCAGCACCGCTTCTCGATCGACTGCGACCTCGCCACCATTAGGAACAACATTCCTGTCATAGACGCAACAGTCCTCGGCGAGGGGTACGCGTTGTGGAAGGGTCGATTCCGGCCCCCGATAGGCGTGACAATGAGGGAATACCGCAAATCGGTAGCTGGACTCCCAGTATCGGTGGAACTCTTGGTGAACACCGTTGTCAGCCGACAAACAAGTGGAAGATGGACCTACAAGTTCATACGCGAGAATTCCGTAGAGGCGATCGTAGTGGGAGCAACGGACTCCACACCCTCAAGGGTGGCACAGAGGAATCTGCTCGTCGCTATGAAACTACACTCGGGGAGGACTCAGGACATTGCAGATTCTGTAATACTCTCAGAAAGGGTCGACTGGAAAGAAGTCGCGCGGTGCGCAGCCTGCGGATCAAGAGAAAAACTAATGGAACAGGTAGACTCTGCGATCGGAGAGATCTCTTCATCAAAATTCGTATCAAACATGAAATCCTTGTTCGCCATGCGAAGCGACCCGAGGCTCCTAATCAAAGAGGCGATTCTAGGCCTTGAATCGCTTAGAGCTCATATCTCCGAGCAGAAATTCAGAGATTCCCTGTAGGACCAATTGATTCACGGAGCATCGGGACATTACTACTTTCCGAGGCCGCTCATTATTTCCCGGTATAGTTCGTCTCTCTTCTTATCCGAGTAGCTACTATAGCTCAGTTCCAATATCCTGTATCCTCTTTTTCGCAATAGCGTTCGCAGCTCTTCGTCCTTCATCATCTGGCTGGTCTTGAGGTGGACCGGGCCATCGACGAACACGATCAATGGTCGCGGTTCTAGCGGGAAGTAGAAGTCGGCCGTGGTTACGGGAATCTCGACCTGCGTTAGATAGTTCACCCGGTCAGCTTGCAGCTTGAGAGCTAGCTCATTCTCCATCCGTGAAGGGTTAGCGTGAAGATGCTCGCGCCAGTCGCTCCGCTGACTCGACATCCGCAAGGCGGCCATGGAGGAAGGAGACTGTGGCAGGGGGTCCCGAAGGAAACACTACAGGACAATGTCTGTATTCTAGGAAAAGAGTAGAATGACGGGTCCCGCGAACGGGGCATAGCCTGGCGGGACAAGGGTTCCGAGGCGCTATCCTCGGCCACGAAGGAAGAAGGCACCGTCAAGTAGCGGTCAGCGTGGGGTTCTGCGCATTTCACGAAGGGAGCGGCGCGGGAAAAACAGACCCCCAGGGGGGTCACACTTTAGTTAACAGAAAAAAATAGTTAACAAGAAAACAAAAGTTACGAAATGGTTGCCGTTGAGGTCGGTTTCCACAAGGTGGCCGAGTTTCCTCAGAAGCACCTGTTGACAAAGAAATCCCTATTTGCTGGCAAGCTCGAACCACTACGAGATCTGTAGGAAGCGATGGCTTCGACAAGCGAAGTAAACATTCAAGTCACGGTTTTCCAGCACCCTGGGGTCACCCTAGTTCTTTACGATAGTCTGTTCAAGGGCGACGAGCTTTCTGTTCTTCTCTCCCTTAAGACTCGAAAAGACGAGCTCCTGCGAGCGCTCGCCGGAAGGAGGGAAGCCGTTGTTGCAGCGTCTCGACTCTTGGAGGAACACCCGAGAATTTCAGGTGTGACTATTGATCTGCGCGACGAAGATCTTGAATCTTTGAGTCGACTCGAGGGAAAGATGGGAAAGGGGTTAGAGGATATCTACCTCAGTGTGGCCAGGGAGAAAGTGCCGATAAAAGAGGATCCTGAGAACATAGAGATAGCCATACTAGTATACGGCAGAAGCTACCCCGAAAAAGACAAACAGTTGGGACAAGCGATCTTCATACTGCCACCACCCTTCGTATGCCAGACTTGGGATGGCGAGACCGTGCTGCCAGCATAGACTAGGCAACAAGCAGTACCAGAAAACTTTGGATTCAAGAGTAAGACCCCCATCCCAGATGATAGAGCCAAGCGCCATAGACTCCAGGACGGGCGCTCATATCCGCAAACGTGGGTTTTTCGATGCGAGATCAATGGGCGCTGGAGGTCCTGCGGCATTACCCAATGGCTCCGCTAGACAGAGAGATATCGATCGGGTCGATGCCTTGGATGCCTCTTTCGCCTGTTCCTTCTACGCTGAACCAGATATTTCAGTAGAATCACCACGATTGCGGCGAGCTCTTGGATCTGAATCTGGAATCTGCAGGACCCAAGTTTCCCCGCGTGATTTTGTCCGAATCATGGACATAATTGGACACAATTGGCCCTCGTGAAATGGGGGAGATTCGGACGTAGATCTCTCAGAATAGGCTAGTTTGCGCGAGACCTAGCTCGGTGGACAGAATTCCCTCGTGAAATAATAATCTGGATCAACAATGCGTTGGCAATAGACTGCCAAGCTGCATATAAAGCGGTTGGCAATGCATTGCCAAGCAACGATAATCGTCTGAGAGCCCTACGGCCGGAATAGCTGGGTTCTAACGTCCTTGACCTTCGAAAGTTCACCGTCAGTTGTCAGGATGATAGCGTTGAGCCGCTTGGCAACGGCCAGGACGTAACAGTCAGCCAGAGAGAGATCGGCTTGTTGCCTGCATCTTTCCAATCCCGCGTTACGTGCGAGTTCTGCGTCGGTCTCCACAACAGCCATCGTGTTACGGATCTGATAATATCTAATGTCCGCGGTCGACTTGCCGAGCTTCTGACAGGTCTTGTAGTAAAACTCCGATAGATTCACGGCCGAGATCGATCCTTGCTTCACGCCGGTCTCTACCTCGTCGAAGTACTTCTTTACTCTCGGGTCCGAGACAAAGTGAAGAGAAATGACCCCGGCATCAAAAACGAGGTTTTCCTTCAGCTTCGGGCTTCCTTCCTATGCTCACGTTCCAGCTCGCGGATGCCCTCTCTGACGAGCTTCTCATAGGGTTTGAAGACGCCCCTAAGTTCGCTTAGGGACTTGATCGGGACGAGGAGGACGCCTTCGTCAGATTCGACAAACTCCACCTTAGATCCCTCACGTATACCATACTTCTCCCGTATCCTGGCAGGAATAGAAACCATGCTTTTGCTCGTTACAGTCGCAACCTGACCCATGTTTTTGTCACCATACAAATAGAGGAAAAACCATACAATTAAGCATTACGTATGGTACAGTCACAGGACAGCGCAGAACGAATGGTTGGCTCTTCGGCACATAAACGAAATGAAGCTGAGAGAAACTGCTACGCTTCAATAAGTCAGCCGCCTTGCCGACGGACGC
>VBBD01000030.1 GCA_005882895.1 Candidatus Bathyarchaeota archaeon
TCTTGGCAGAAGTGGACCGTTGCGGGACCCTCGGGATACCCTACCTGGTCTGCCATCTTGGCAGCCACTTGGGAATGGGGAGAGATGTCGGCTTGCAAAGAATCACTGACGCGCTGAACATGGCTGTCAAGCGCGTCAAGAAGGATCCATGGATACTGTTGGAGAATATGGCGGGACAGAGGAACAGTATGGGCTCTAGCTTTCCCGACATCCGAGAGATCATCGACGGAGTGAAAAAGAAGGAACGACTAGGAGTCTGCTTCGACACCTGTCTTCCTCCTGGTGCGTTGGTTTTCAGCAATGAGGTGCCGAGGCCAATTGAGGAGGTAAGCTCATTCGATACTGTTCTAAGCTCAGACGGACGACTTGACCGCGTCGTCAGTGTGTTGCAACGACAGTATTCCGGGAACCTCGTCTCAATCAAGCCGGAAGGATTGCCATGGACCCAGATGACCTCGGAGCATCCAGTTCTGTGTCTCCGACCAAACGGCTGGCGATACCTAGATTCGAAACCGTGGAGGGTCAGACTTGTCAGTGAACCTGCTTGGGTCTACGCTCAGGAGGTCAAGCCAGGTTATTTTGTAGTCATGCCCAAGCTCGCATCCAATGACACAACCCAAGTAGACTTTCATCGATACATGGGGGCAGCGACTCGACGGTTTCGCTTTCCCACGGTTCTGCCGCTCACGGATGCTTTTGCCGAACTATTGGGACTCTACTTGGCCGAAGGCTTCACTTTCATGGGGCGCAATGGTAGGGGCGACAATGGAAAAGTGTTCTTTGCATTTGGTCGGCACGAGAGCACCCTCATTAAGCGTGTCGAAAACCTCGTTGAAACGCTATTTTCCCTGAAGACTTGGATAGACGACAGCGGAACGGCAACGAAGGTATGCCTCAGCTCGAACATCTTGACCCGTTTCTTCAGGGATAACTTCGGGACCAAGGCCGTGACGAAGAGAATTCCACGCCTTATTCTGAGATCGTCTCCAGACCGCATCAAAGCTTTCCTTCAAGGCTATCTGCTGGGCGATGGGTGTGTCGACCGGCGAGGAGTACGCTACATTACCAGCTCAAAGACGGTCGCATACCAGTTGATACATCTCTTGGCGAAAATCGATGTTCGAGGAACTATCTCTCAGCATAGACCTACTCTGGGCGCGATCGGTGGCAGGATTCTAAGATCTCGAGGATGGTATACGGCCCACGTGGGGAGTCATGAAGCACGGAAACTCGGATTTGATCGTGAATTTCCCGGAGCAGCCCCGCGTCGAATCATAAGAGACTCGAGGCATTTCTACGTGCCAGTTAGAGAGGTGAGAGTTGAACCGTACCAAGGGACGGTCCACAATCTCACAACCGAAAATGGAACATTCACTACTCCTTTCGTAGTCACGCACAACTGTCACGCCTATGCGGCAGGGATGGACCTTCACACGGAGAAGGGGGTGGACCAGACTCTAGCTAGTTTCGACAAAGATGTTGGATTTGACAAGTTGAAAGTTGTACATCTGAACGATTCCCGCGGTGGCCAAGGATCCGGACTTGATCGCCACGAGCATATCGGTACGGGCTACATCGGGGCGAAGGGGTTCAAGGCGATTCTACATCACGAGGCTATCAAGGATCTGCCCTGGATCTTGGAAACGCCGGAGGATGAACGGCGTGATGACAAGGGTAACTTGGCGACAGTTCGAAAGCTGGCAAAATGAAAATGCCAGTCGATCTACAATCACCTGGTGCGATTCACAGAATCATCCAAGATGCTGCGGGAGCGGTCGACAGGGCTAGAAAGGATGATCCCACTGCCTTGCAAGAGATTAGCGACTCGACCAACGGCGACCCATTCAGAGTCCTGATCGCGACCGTGCTATCTCATCGAACCAAGGATCCTGTTACAGCCCTCGCATCCTCAAGGCTCTTCGCCCGGTTCCCCAATGTCAAGAGCTTGGCCTCGGCAAATACAAGGACCGTCGCGCGACTTATCAAGCCTGTGGGATTTTACAATACGAAAGCACGGACTGTTAGAAAGATCTCTAAGATCTTGCTCGCCAAGTATGGCGGCAAGGTTCCTGAGAGTATGGAACAGTTGCTTGAGCTCCCTTCGGTTGGGCGTAAGACCGCTAACTGTGTCTTCGTCTACGGGTTCAAGACACCCGCGATTCCAGTCGATACTCACGTTCATCGGATCTTCAACAGGATTGGAGTGGTTGAGACGAAGACTCCCGAGGAGACTGAGAAAGAGCTAACCCGGATAGCGAATCGAAAGGATTGGTTGCCGTTGAACGAGGTCTTCGTAAGATTTGGCCAGCTTGTATGCAGACCCATCGGGCCACATTGCGGGGAGTGTCCGCTGAACGACAGGTGCAAGTATTACAAGACCGACTATCTTCCCCGCATCAAGAAAAAGCATCGACAAAACTAGAGGAGTTCTATTCTTCTATCGTTCATTCCAAATCGTCCTCAATCCGCTTGCCAGATCTCTTGGTTCTGTTATGCGATTGCCTGGACGGCGATTCTCGGGCTAGGAGAGATGTTTGTCGATTCCAGCTTCTCGACATCGAATGTCATATGGCAGAGCCCGCATGTGTGGTCATGGCCCACTGGGTCGTAGCACTTGTCAAGTCGCGCGCAAAAAGGACATTTCACCCGGTAGCTCGAATCATACGTTTTCATGGTCGTCTCTCCTACGTTTCATAGGATTGGCATAATCCAACTGTTTTGACCAGTTGTTCAGGGGAATTTACTGGCATGTTCAGCCATCTTGAATATCCCTAACGGCGACGGGAGGACTTGGGCGAGCTAACAACAGTCGAATTGTTGGAACGTAGGACCTTAGAGTAATCCTCCCCTTGCGGGGTCATCTACTGGCTCTCCAGCAGCCTGCCGGGGTTGAGACGGAACCTGTAAATAGCGACCACTCCAGTATAACATACGTCATAAAGAGAGCAAGACCATGGCTAACAAGAGTTACCTAGACCTAGATTACGCCAAGTACGACTTCAAGGATACTCAGAAGCCCGTCTTCAAGTCCGAGAAGGGACTCTCTCGCCAGACAGTCGAGCAAATTTCTGATATGAAGAAGGAGCCTGAATGGATGAAGAAATTCAGGCTACGAGCCTACGAGCATTTCATCCAGAGGCCCATGCCCACATGGGGTGGTAATCTCTCACATATCGACTTCAACGACATCTACTACTACCTAAAACCCACCGACAAGGTCGAGAAGAGCTGGGACGATGTCCCCGAGAAGATCAAAAAGACCTTCGACAGGCTAGGCATACCTGAGGCCGAGAAAAAGTTCCTGGCAGGGGTAGGCGCTCAATACGAATCAGAAGTTGTCTATCACAGCCTCCTGAAACACTTGGAGGATAAGGGTGTAATCTTCTGCGACACCGATACCGCCCTCAAACTACATCCGGAGATCGTCAAGAAATATTTCGGAACAATCATTCCGCCGGAAGATAACAAGATGGCCGCGCTCAACAGTGCTGTCTGGAGCGGCGGCAGCTTCATCTACATTCCCCAAGGCGTCAAAGTCGACCTCCCACTACAGGCATACTTCAGAATCAACGCTGCGAACATGGGACAGTTCGAGAGAACCCTGATCATCGCAGACGACTACGCAGACGTGCAGTACATCGAAGGCTGTACAGCTCCTGTCTATTCCACAGACTCCCTCCATTCAGCAGTGGTCGAGATAATCGCGAAGAAGGGAGCCCGGGTTCGCTATACAACCCTCCAGAACTGGTCGTCTGATGTTTACAACCTCGTCACGAAGAGGGCTTACGCCTACGAGGACGCCAGCGTCGAATGGATCGACGCGAACGTCGGCAGCAAACTTACGATGAAGTATCCTTCCGTCTATCTCGTCGGACCAAGAGCGAAAGCCGAGATAGTCTCAGTGGCATTCGCAGGCAAGGACCGCCACCAAGACACGGGAGCAAAAGCCGTCCACCTCGCCCCGTACACCAGCTCCAGAATCACCGCGAAATCCGTCAGCAAAGACGGAGGACTAACCACCTACCGAGGACTAGTGCACGTGGCCAAGGGAGCAGTCGGAGTAAAATCCAGCGTTCGATGCGACGCCCTGTTGATGGACGCGCAGTCAAAAACATCAACCTATCCCTACATGGAGGTCAACGAGGACGACGCGACAATAACCCACGAAGCAACAGTTGGAAGGATCAATGAGGACCAGCTGTTCTATCTCATGTCCAGAGGCTTGACCGAAACTCAAGCTCTCAGCATGATTGTCACCGGATTCATGGAACCATTCACCAGAGTACTCCCAATGGAATACGCGGTCGAGTTTAACCGACTGATCGAGATGGAAATGGAAGGCGCCGTCGGCTAGTCACCGAAGAAAACCAAACCTTCTAACGGCCCCAACAATCCAACGGTAAGCCAGCCATGGGCAAATCGCTCGCCAGCCCCACAGAAAGCATGATAAAAGAAGTCTCAGCATCCTTCTCCGAGCCACAAGAACTCAGCAGAGAAAGATTCGTAGGACTCGATTACTTCAACAAACTTCCCCTCGAAAAATCAACCCTCTATACGAAATACGTAGACATTCTATCCGGGCTTACGCTGGATTCATTCGAACCTGGTATGCCCTCTCACCTAAAGTCGATACCGGCAGAGATCGCCCATCTCGTCAGGGAGAGAGACGAGCCGACTCTATCCCTCCAAGTCGACTCTCAGATGGTCCGCACCGAAGTTCACGGGACCCTGGAGAAAGAGGGAATCATATTTTCAAGCATCCACTCAGCCCTCGCCAACAACCCAGAACTGGCTCGGAGCCACTTTACGAAGGCGATTCCTCCTGACGACGACAAGTTTGCAGCCCTAAACAACGCATTCTTCACCGCAGGCACATTCCTATACGTTCCAAAAGGGCTCAACATCAAAATCCCTTTCCGAAACATCGTCCTCCTCAAGAGCCGCCACCAAGCAGCATTCACCCACAACATCATCATAGCCGAAGAAAACAGCAAACTGAACTTTCTACAGGAAGCCTACTCGAAGCTTGACTCCGGCCAACAGGGGCCCGCCCTGTACAGCGAGGTAACGGAAGTCTACGTCGGCGAGGATGCGGAGGTCAACTTCGCCAGCCTACAAAACTTCGAAGGGGACGTTCATTCCACACTCAACAGACGATGTGTCGCCCAAAAAGACGCTCGCATGAACTGGACCATAGGCCACATTGGTGGAGGAATCACCCGCTCCCGAGTGGAGAGCGTGTTGAACGGACCTGGTGCCGCCGCGGAGGATGTGGAAATCGTGTTTGGTTCAGAGTCACAGCGAGTCGACGCAGTCACCGATCTCACACACAGATCCACTAACACAACCGGACACGTGCTAGCACGTGGAGTGCTGAGAGACTCAGCACGTACCATTTTCAAGGGCATGATAAGAATCGAGGAAGGGGCGAAGAATTCGAACTCATATCTCGCAGAGCATGCAATGATTTTTAGCAAGAAGGCTAGAGCCGACGCGATACCAGGTCTCGAGATTATGACCAACGAGGTAAAGGCCACTCACTCGGGATCAGTTAGCCAGGTGGATGAGGAGCAGATTTTCTATCTGATGTCTCGAGGTTTGACTCAGAGCGAAGCCCAGAGGATGATCATCATCGGATTCCTGCACCCCGCCGTCCAACGCATACCCCTCAGAACAGTGAGAGCGGCGATACAGTACCTCATTGAAGAGAAGTGGCTGGGTAGGGGAGGACAAATCCCTCCAAGCCCGGAACAATTACCGGAATTCGAAGAAGAACCGGAGAAAGAAAGCGTCTCGTCTGATCTGTTCGAGAGACACTACAAGTATCGGTAGAGATTCTCTTGTCGACTTTCATCAAAGTATGCCCCGTTTCCGAGCTTCCCCCGGGGTCGATGAAAGGAATAGAGCACGATGGTAAACGGATCCTCGTCGTGAACTTGGACGGTGCAGTCTACGCTTGGGATGGAACCTGTACTCATGAAGAGTACGACCTGTCCATGGGCTTTCTGACCGGGGACAGCGTTACTTGCGCGCTACACTTGTCCCGGTTCGACCTGTTGACTGGAGAAGCCGTTAATCCACCCGCCGAAAAACCGCTGGGCAAGCATCAGGTAAAGATAGCTAACGGAGATATCTTAGTAGAAGTAGCATGAGGCTGCAGCCACGATCTAATCTTCTCGCTACCAGATTGCCTCACATGTTCCATTCTTACCGTCCTACCTAGTTTCAAGTTACAGGGCCCTTTAGTCAACTCGTCTTACCCTCCACATCAATTACTGAACGGTTTCGATGTGGACAGCCCAGAACGAGGCGAAAAAACTAGAGGGGCAGTATTTTTGATACAATTGAGACGATACGTCCTACTTCCATTCCTAGCGGCGCTTCTGTTCGTAACCATGTTTGATTTTCCGGTACACGCGTTGAACGAGACGTACAGTTTGACGGCGTCAGTTGCGCGGTTGCAGGAGAGTAACACGGCAAGGGTTCTGCTAACACTAAACGTGTCTAATGCGAACACGTTCTCAAACTACGCTTTTACTTGGAATGTAAAGGATCCCGGTGGGACTGTCCATCAGGCTACCAACACAACTAATGCGCCTCACGCAGCGTCGTTTGTAGAGAGCGTCGCCTACCCTGGCAAATTCGGTTCGGGCGCAAACTTAGCATACGTGGGTGTTTATGTTGTGTGGGTCAACCAAACCCAGCCGCTAGTAGTAGGGTCAACAGGCGTAGCGAGTGGCCAATTTCAGGTTGGTCTCACCGACAGTCTCAGCTACCAGCGGCTTCTTCCCGTCTCCATCAAGGCAGTCAATTATCAACCGAATGGGAACGTCACAATCAAGATCTCTAGCCTGAGCGGACTCGTAACCGGCTTTCCGCTCAACAAGACGGCCGATAACACAGGGCTTCTGTCGTATGATTGGCTAATACCCGTCTCACTTCCAGTCGGTGACTACACTCTAACCCTGACCGGGATTCCAGTAAAAAGCCCGCCGGACGTCCAATCGTTCAGCATCACAGCGACTAATGTGACAATTTCCTCACTGGTCATTAGTCGAAGCTTATTGCAGACATCTCAGACCGAAGATTTCCGTTTCTCGGCCTCATATCCGGGTGGTTCGCAGGTTAGGACAGGTTCTGTGAATCTGCGTCTAGTTGAAGCTGACGGCCAGACATCGCACTATGTGACAATGGCTTACAGTTCTGGTCTGAACGCGTTTCATGGAACATTCCAGATTCCCTTGAGTAGCGAGGTCGGTCCCTGGGTCGCTACCGTCGAGGTGAACAGCTTCGATGATGGCTATGGGAACAAAGGACCAATCTCAGGAGTTCTCAAGCCGTTTACAGTATCGCCAGCCATTCTCACTGTCTCCGCGATTACCAACTACAACAATTACACAATCGGAAACATCGTGGTCATCTATGCATCGGTGGTTACTCCAGGAGGGTACAATTTCACCAGTGGTACTGTCACCGCCACCACATATCATTCATCGAGCCAAATCGGTGGCCCATTAATATTGTTCTACGACCAAAGCCGGGGCAAGTGGATCGGCAGCTATACTGTCAACTCAACCAATCCAGCTGGAATCTGGCAGATACAGGTCAACGCTTCCGACATCTACGGAAATATGGGGCAGGGATCCACCTCGACCCTGGTGACTGTGGCAGCATCCCCGCCGCAACAAAGTTCAACTTTCAACTATCTTCTCATTGCGGCATTAGTTCTGATCGCCGCCCTCGCAATCATTGTCTCGTGGATTATCTATGGGCGGAAGAGAATCTTGAGGAAGGTCTTGAAGGTGGATATCGAAGCGATACACGCGGAGGCGAAGAAGGTCGAGAGCCAGGATTTCTTCAAGAAAGTACAGGAGCAACTGAAGCAGCAGAGAAAGGAGAACGACGGCACACCCAAGGGGTAGAACATGTTGATGATCATCTTTCAGAAGGACTAGAGGCTTGACAATTCGTCCTTCGTAGAATCAGTTGAACCAATATAGTTGTAGACTCCTGTCTTGAGAACCTTTAGCGACAATAGCGCGCATTTCAGCCTCACCGCGGTAAGCTGTCCGCCGATCAAGGAGAGCACGTCTTCTTTGGATATCTTGCGGACATCATCGACAGTTTTTCCTTTTACGAGTTCAGTTAGCATGGATGCAGATGCTTGGCTTATCGCACAGCCTTGTCCGTTGAACTTGACATCTCTCACAGTCTTCTTTTCATCTAGTTCAAGTTGCATCTCGACTATGTCTCCGCAAAGCGGATTCGTGTCTCGCGCGTGGATCTGAGCATGGGGCAAGTCCCCCTTGTTTCTGGGATACCGGTAGTAATCGAGAATTATTTCGGAATAGATGGAGCTCATACCTTGAACACTCTTCCCGCTCTCTCCACGGACTCTACTAGTCGATCAATCTCGGCTTCAGTATTGTAAACGTATACGCTCGCCCGAGTGGTTGAGGAGACCCCGAGACGCTCCATCAGGGGTTGTGCGCAGTGATGGCCTGACCGCACAGCGATTCCGTCCTCGTCTAGGAGACTGGCCATGTCGTGAGCGTGAACATCTCCTAAATTGAAACTTATCACTCCCGCTTTCGTCCTCGGGTTCTCGGGACCATAGATTCTGATGCCCTTGACTTTTCCCAACGTGCCATGTGTGTACTCTGTCAATTCCTGATCATGCGCTTGGATGTTCCTTAGTCCTAGCTCTGACAAGTAGTCTACGGCCTTTCCCAAGCCAATAGCTCCTGCTATGTTGGTGGTCCCAGCTTCAAACCTGTACGGAGGGTCTCTCCAAGTCGATTCGTAAAGGTGGACTTCCCGGATCATTTCGCCGCCTCCATGGTATGGGGGCATCTCCTCGAGAATCGTCTTCTTCGCGTATAAGACTCCGATGCCCGTTGGCCCACACATCTTGTGGCCTGAAAAAGCGAGAAAATCACAATCCATGTCCTGGACATCCACGGGCATGTGGGGGACAGATTGGGCAGCATCCACGAGAACTCGGCAGCTCTGCTTGTGTGCTTCGCGGACATACTCACGAACCGGATTAATGGTTCCTAGAACGTTCGACACGTGTGTCATGGTGACTAGCTTGATTCCGCCTGACTCGAGGTGTCGGCGAAAATCCTCGTGGACCAGATGGCCATCATCGGTTAAACCCACGTACTTCAGATGTGCACCCTTCTGCTTGGCGAGAAGCTGCCATGGGACAATGTTACTGTGGTGCTCCATCTCAGTTAGAAGAATTCCTTCCCCAAGGCCGACGTTTGTCCGGCCCCACGACTGCGCGACTAGGTTGATCGCCTCCGTTGTCCCGCGAACAAAGACGATCTCACTCGGACTGTTCGCGTTTATCAGCCGAGCAATCTTGGCCCGTGCCTCCTCATAGGCGGCAGTTGCCTCTTCGCTGATCTTGTAGACTCCGCGGTGAACGTTCGCGTTATACTCGTTGTAGAAACGGGTTAGTTCATCGATTACTAGTCTCGGCTTCTGGGTCGTGGCCGCGCTGTCGAGATATGTTAGCGGCTTTCCATTGATCAGGCGGTTGAGAATTGGAAAATCATGTCTGACCTTTTCGACATCGTACAGTCTCTTCCCGTGAATGTATGCTGTCGCCTGTTTTTGCGTAGCGTATCCCCTGACAGTGCTCTGGGCAAGCTGTCCGGGAAAAGTTAGAGGAGGCTTAATAGTGGGCGTGGTGCTCTTCGGGACTGCGAGCCCCGGTAGCCTGTTCTTTGCCTTTCGGCACGAAACTGTGTCCGCAACCGCATGTGAGGTAGCTTTCAGGGAAGTTGAACTTGAAGCCGCCGCCCATCTCTGTTTCAACGTAGTCGATCTCGGCGTCTCCGAGAAGGTCTGCGCTCTTCGGGTCGGCTACGATGTTGACTCCGTTCTTGTGTTCGACGACGTCGCTGTCACTGGTTTTGTCCAGTTTCAGACCGAACTGGTATCCCGCACATCCACCTGCTTTGACGAAGATGCGTAGGGCGAGGGATGGGTCGCTGACTTGTTTCAGATAGTCCTGGACCTTGACCGCTGCCTTTTCGGTTATACTGATTGCCATATTCTCTACCCAGTCCTAGTTCAGGACTTCCTTTTTAACCCAATCGTAACCCCTTGCCTCCAGAACGTCTGCAAGCTCGGGTCCGCCCGACTTTACCATTCTGCCGTCGAGGAGGATGTGTACGTGGTTGGGTTTGATGTATCGGAGGATTCTCTGGTAGTGTGTGATGATCATGACGCCCATTTCGGGGCCTACCAGCTTGTTTACGCCTTCGGCGACGATTTTCACCGAATCTATGTCCAGTCCGGAGTCCGTTTCGTCCAGAACGGCTATTTTCGGCTGTAAAACGGCTAGTTGGAGTATTTCGCAGCGTTTCTTCTCTCCCCCCGAGAATCCTTCGTTGAGGTATCGTGTAGCGAAGGAGTCGTCCATGTCCAGGAGCTTGAGTTTTTCCTTCAAGAGCTTCCTGAACTCGAGAACCGAAACCATCTCTTGGCCCAGATCTCCTCTCTTTCCTCCCTGCCGGACCGAGTTGTAGGCCGTTCGGAGGAATGTGGAGAGTGATACTCCGGGGACTTCGTAGGGGTATTGGAATGCGAGAAAGACTCCTTTCCTTGCTCTTGCGTCTGGCGCCAGGTTCAGTAGTGTTTGTCCGTCGAAGCTAATGTCGCCCTTTGTAACCTTGTATTTGGGGTGTCCCATTATTGTGGAGGCTAGGGTGCTCTTTCCGGAGCCGTTTGGTCCCATGACCGCGTGTATTTCACCCTGTTTGACTTGGAAGTCGACTCCTTTCAGTATCTCTTTTCCTTCAATGGAAGCGTGCAGGTCTTTGATTTCTAGCTGGCTCAATTCTGGATACTTCTCACTTTCTCGCTTGGATTCTATTCGTGCTTGGTCTCGTCTTTTTCTAGCTCTACAAGAGCGGCATGACGTACGTCATATTTAAGGGCACCAAAACTGACGCCGATTCCCGTATGAGTCTGCCCCGGCCGAGTCCCGAGACGACCGCCCATACTTGACAGATTCCAATAATTTTTCGACAATCGTGCGAAATCGAACAAGCGCTGGCTTCACAGTTCCACATCATTTTCCCTATAGTTTTGGAGTCAGGAGATCTGTGACTGTGAAGGTTACCTCACAGTTACGCCCTGATTATCGCTAGGCGTAAGCTAAGTTGTAATCAACCCTGGTTGTAGAAGATGGCGATTCAGCTAACACCTACGAAAATCAAGGGAAGCAAGTACCTTCTGATTCCAAAGGACCTTGCACGGTTGCTAGAAATCGAGGACAAGAGCATACTCAATCTGACTATCGAAGAATCAGAAACGGGACAGAGACTCGTCTACTCAATCCGCGAACGAACACACCACCCCGCGGAAAGCTAAAACTGGACAAAGGCTATCGAACAAATGGGGCTGCTACCCGAGTTTTTCACGTTGCTGGGAATAGAGATATTCGCAGCAATGAGTCTCGTGAGCGTACTTCTCGACCGAGATATTCCATCGTCCGCACAATGGCTCTTTCAGGGTGCGGCTGCGCTGGGGCTGGGACAACTCGTTGTGACTGAAGGATTTGGGACGAGTAGCGTAATAGATGCGTCGCGCTTTTGGATCAGCATCTTCTATCTCGCCCTGTCAGTTTGCAGTGTTGCGGGCCTAAACGTCTACCTCGCCGCTGTTCGTAGAAAAACGGCGATAGCCTCGGTCTTTTCAGGGACAATTACGACACCAACGGTGACTGTCTCCGTTCTCTCCATTTCTTCTTATCTTAGCGGTATTGATGTTAGGTTCACTCCTCTCACGATTGTGATACTTATCGTCCCGGCCCTCCTCGTTGGAGTAGGCGCATATGGGTTCTTGCACAAGACCTTCAAGCGGATTGGGAAATCTACTGGACCGGAATTATCGCCAGCTTCAGTTTCTTCTCCGGTGGAGGCGCCGAAGGTATACGAGTCGTTGGATCTGACGGCTATTCTCGGAGAGTGGGAGGAGTCCCAGAAGAAGGATCGGGTAGCATAGACGATGAAGGGTATGAAGGGGCTCTTCGATCTTGGCGGCAAGAATGTTCTCAGGCTGGGGCTTCTAGTGTTCTCAACACTATTGATAGTGGGCGCAAGTGTATTCTTCTATGACAGGTTGGTCTACGAAAGAGCTCTCAGCGTGGGCGGGGTGATCACCGGCTCGGGCTCGACGACCCAAACAGGGCTGAACCCGGCGCCTGGGGCAATTCTCATACTTGCAGTCTCTGCGGTCCTCATAAGTCTCAGTGTGTTCGGGTTTCTACGTGAGGTGTTCCGTGGTAGGCGCAACAGAAGAGCTCTGGCCAAAGAACTATCGCCCACAGTCTCTGTGTCGTTGCCTCTGAAAATTGGTCCACCATTACAAGTGCCGTCAGTGCAGAGAGACTGGGAGGAATCTCCCGAGAAAGAAGAGGGCAAGCACTAGGGGTGCTGGTCCGTCTTTGAGTTTTTGATTAATCAGGAATGAATCGTGGAAGAATATGCACCATGGGAGTTGCCTGTGATTCTCGCATGAGGTTGACATAGTACCGGTTCAGGTTTCATGGGGTAACACATACTAGAAGTCGGGCCTCTCGCGTGGTCCGTCGTTACTAGAGGAAAAAGGATCGGGGGAGGTGACAGAATAGAATGAAGTTTCTCAAAGTAGAATGGACAAAGAAGAGGGGTACTATTGCACTCTTGGCAACAGGTCTAGTCGTCACAAGTTTCATTCTTGGTGGTTACGTAGCTACTGGGAATTGGAATCCGTGGGGCAACAGACACTACTACCAAATGCTGAACGCGAACTTCCAGGAGTGTTATACTCCTGTCGGTGGCACTTCTCAGTGTCAATCAACCCACAATGTCATCTTTGACGCTAGTGCAAAGTATGTCGAGCAAGTGGTCGAAAAAGGTGTCGGCACCCCTGGCTGCGTTGTAAGCTCAACTTGTGCCTTCAAGTTCATCGCCATGACATCCAATGCCGTCGCTCCTACTGCGGGCATGGCGTCTACAGGCGCAACTAATGGTGCCTGTGGTAACGCAGGCACTCAGGCCGGTACCGAGTATACGACTAACGGATTTACGGCAACTGCGGGCACTGTAACGGACATCTCTGGTAGTACCGGTGCGACCCCTTCGACGGTCGTAAACACATTCACTGAAACTACGCCTGCTGCCAGTGTCGCTCAGAGTTGCTTGGTCAACGAAGTAGCCATCGACGCCAACAGAGTTAACCTCGCCGCCGCAACTTTCGCGGCCATCACTCTCCAGCCAGGTGACACGATTCAGATAACGTGGACCATAACCTGGAACTGGACCTAAGGCGTGTCATGCATCCACTGAAGAAGGCTAAACCAGAAACTCGGATGTTTCAATCTCCGAGTAATCCTCCAGACTAGGGCATTTTCGCCCTAGGTCTGGCTCGATAGAACCCTCTCTTTACCCAGTTTCTCAAAACCGATTTTCCATAGACTAAGCCGTTGCAATGTCTTGCGAGTTCCGAAGGTCAAACATCACGTGTTACAACATGTGTATTCGTCATCTGGGCCCTTCACTCTCAGCGAAGGCAGTTCCATGCGACTGGCATTGGTTACCACATTTCATGATACAGTAAGCTTCTGCTTCAAATCAGTGCTGAAGTATCCTACAGACTTGGCCTTACTTGTGAAGTGCTAGGATTCGTAAGAGTAAGCCGGTTTTCTTTGGAGGAGAGTCGAAGCGCGAAAAGTTTCCTTGATTGCGATACTGATTCTTGCATTCGTTGTAGTGGAAATTATGCCTGTTGGTCACGCCACGAACACTGTTCATAGTTTCTATACAAACACAACGACTGTCGGAACTTGTGGAACTCTGTGTAAGGGTTTGTCAACAACTTCCGGTACGGCTTCGACTTCAACGAGTCAGAGTGTTGTTATTGGTTCGAGTCCATCGTTGGATATCAATGCTGGGGCTGAACAAACCGGAACTTGGAGTGCTGGTTCCACAATTTCTATTTCTGCCTGGGCTACTTCAGGAGCTGCAGATACAGTGTATGTTTGGGTTGTCGTTACTGGAGCTGATGCTACAACACATCCAACTGCTGCGGGAGTAACTTGGGACGCCTTGACGAGGTTAGACACTCCCACTGCTGATGGTACGAACAGGATTATTTTATGGGTTGGTCATACAACCGCCGCAATTTCCGCTGAAACTGTCACAGTAAACTTGAGTGCAACACCTACAGTTGGGTCGGCCGAAATAATCGCCTTTACTGGCTCAGAGGATCCTGCCGCTACTTTCACACCATTTGATCAAGCATTCGGAAATCCGAATTTCGCATCTAAGACTAGCGGAGGAGGAAATCCGCCTCCGACAGTTACGAGTTCAGTTAACTTGAATGCGAACGATATGTTCGTAGTATTTTATGCAGGTTCATTATCAACGTCTCAAACCGCTGGAACTGGTTTCACTCTTGATCTTGTAGTGGCAAGTGCTTCAAGTCTCGCCATAGAGCATAGGAGCGTAACCGCGACGGGGGCTCAAACATGTGCCTTCGGAACTGGTGCAAATCGTTGGTACGTGGCATGTGATGCCCTCCAGTCGGCTCCAAAGTATTACAAAGTTGAACCAGAAGCGGGAAGTACAACATTAACAGGAACACCCTCAACATCAGCCAACGGGTTCAGTGGGACGGGGTGGATTTGGAATACTGCCGGTCTTGATACGTCAGGACTCGTAAGTGATATTCAGTCAGGAATTTGGCAAATAGATGCCACAGTCACAACGAGCTCTACAGCTCCAGTTGCTCGGATTTGGGTAGAAGCTTGGTCTTGCGCAACAAACAGCTGCACTACCGCGACACTTCTATGGAAAAACTGGGACACAGTGACAAATGTTGCTACATGCACGACGGCTTGTTCCAAAACGATGTATACAACAAGTCAACCAAGTTTCGCGTCTTGGAATGGCAACTTTTTAGCTTTCGAAGTTTGGGTTGTTCTCCAGTATTCTGGCTCAGCTACTTCCACAACTCTCACCGAAACGACCGTCAGTTCAGCTGCGGATTTTATCACCCCTGGATGGGATTATGCTAAGGGTCTTAGTGGCTCTCTGAGCCTTACGAGTTCCTCCACCAAATCTCGTGTTGCAAATTTGGTCGCTACTCTAGGATCATCCTTGAGTCTTGCTGAAAGGTCATCATTCTTCAGGTCTCTATCTAGTTCATTGTCCCAGGCTTCTTCTGAAATCAAGGGCTTCATCAGGTCTTTGACTGATTTGTTGGGTCTTGCCGCTTCTGAAGCAAAGGGTCTTGCCAAGGGTCTGAGCGGTTCCCTGGGTCCGTCTACTGGTTTTGCGGAGAGGTCTTCGCTGCTTAGGTCGCTCTCTGGATCCCTAGGCGTTGTTGGTTCTGAGACTAAGGGTCTTGTCAAAGCTTTGACTGGTGCGTTGAGTCCGGCCTCGAGCTTTGGTGAGCATTCTTCGCTTTTCAGGTCTCTCAGCGGTTCGCTGACTTTGGCAGGCTCTGAAGTCAAAGGACTTGCCAAGGCTTTGACTGGTGCCCTAGGTCCGGCCTCGAGCTTTGTTAAGCATTCTTCGCTTTTCAGGTCTCTCAGCGGTTCGCTGACTTTGGCAGGCTCTGAGACTAAGGGTTTTGCCAAGGCTCTGAGCGCCTCGGTGGGCGCAGTCTCGGGGTTTGTTGAACATGCTTCGTTGTTCAGGTCTCTTACAGGTTCGCTCACTTTAGCTGGTTCTGAGACTAAGGGTCTTGCCAAGACTTTGAGCGGTTCTCTGGGTCCCGCCTCAAATTTTGCCGAGCATACTTCTCTTTTCAGGTCTCTCATAGTTTCGTTAGGTCATTCGAGTTCTCTCCTTAAGGCCCGCACCGTAGCCCTTAGTGCTTCGCTGGGTTCAGTTTCTAGCTTTGGCGAGAAGAGTTCGTTGTTCAGGTCTCTTTCGGGGTCGCTGACTTTGGCTGGTTCTGAGACTAAGGGTCTTGCCAGAGCTTTGTCTGCTTCTCTAGGTTCGTCCTCGAGTCTTGTTGAGAAGACTTCGTTCTTCAGATCTTTGACTGGTTCACTGACCATGGCGTCGAGTTTTGCTGGGAAGTCCTCATTGTTTAAGTCGTTGACTGGTTCATTAGCTTCATCCTCAGGTTTTGCGGAGAAATCTTCGCTCTACAGGTCTCTAACAAGTTCACTGTCTTTGACTTCTGGTTTCACTGAAAAGAACTCAATATTCAAATCTCTCACAGGTTCTCTGTCTTCGGCCTCTGGTTTTGCCGAGAAGGGTTCGCTCTTCAGGTCTATGAGTGCCTCGTTAAGTCTTGTTGGTTCTCAGACTAAGAGTTTCATCAAGTCGTTGACTGGCTCACTGGGTTCATCTTCGGCCTTTTCTGAGAAATCCTCGCTCTTCAGGTCCTTTGCTGATTCTCTAAGTCTAGCGAGCTCCTTGGTTAGAGGACGAACAGTGGGGTTGAGTATTTCGCTGGGTTCATCCTCGAGTCTTGTAGAGAGACTTTCATGGTTTAGGTCGCTTTCTGATTCGCTGTCTCTAGCCTCAGGCATCTCTGAAAAGAGCTCGCTGTTTAGGTTCCTGAGTAGTTCGCTGACTTCAACTTCCGGATTCATCGAAAGGTCTTCATTCTTCAGGTCTCTTAGTGCTTCGCTATCACTTGCCTCAAGTATTGCCGAAAAGAGTTCACTGATTAGATCTCTGACTGGCTCTTTGGGTCCGGCCTCTAGTTTTGCCGAGAAGAGTTCCCTCTTCAGATCCCTAAGCGCTTCATGGACCACAACTTCGAGCTATGCAGAGAAGACCTCCTTCTTCAGATCTCTAAGCAGTTCACTAGCTGCCGCCTCGAGTTTGGCTGAAAAGAGTTCTTTGTTTAGATCCTTGACTGATTCTCTAGGTCCTGCGAGTTTTGAGACTAAAGGTCTTACCAGGGGTTTGACTGGTTCTCTGTCTTCGGCCTCTGGTTTTGCCGAGAAGAGTTCGCTCTTCAGATCTATGAGCGCTTCGTTGACTCTTGTTGGTTCTCAGACCAAAGGTTTTGTCAAATTGTTGACCGGTTCTCTTGGATCAGCCTCAGGCTTTGCCGAGAAATCCTCGCTCTTCAGAACCCTGTCTGATTCTCTAGGCTTGGCGACATCTATGTTTAGAGGTCGCGCTGTGGGCTTGACCGTTTCAATTGGTTCCTCCGCGAGTTTTGCGGAGAAGACGTCGTTGTTTAGATCCTTGTCTGATTCTCTAGGTCTGGCGAGTTCTTTCTTCAGAGGACGGACCGTCAATCTAAGTGCTTCCCTTGGCTCAGCCTCAGTCCTTACTGAGAAGTCTTCCTTCTTCAGATCATTGACCGACTCGTTGAATTTTGTGAGTTCTTTCTTCAGAGGACGGACCATAAACTTGAGTGCTTCGCTAGGTTCATCCACCAGTCTTGCGGAGAAGAACTCGTTATTCAGATTCCCGAGCGCTATGTTGTCCTCTGCCCCAGGTCTTGCTGCGAAGACTTCGTTGTTTAGGTCGCTAAGCGGTTCATGGGCCTTGGCCACAAGTATTATGGAGAAAAGTTCGATCTTCAGATCTTTGGGTGGTTCTCTTTCTTTGACCTCGAGCTTTGGAGCGAAGACTTCCGTCTTCAGATCCTTGAGTGGCTCACTCACTTCAGCCTCTAGTCTTGGGGAGAAGTCCTCATTCTTCAGGTCACTGAGTGGGTCCATAGCTCTGGCCTCAAGTATTACTCAAAAGAATTCTTGGTTCAGATCCCTGTCTGGTTCGCTAAGTGTTGTAACTTTGGAGACTAAGGGTTTCGTCAGGTCTTTGACGAGTTCGATGGGTTCATCCTCAAGTCTTGCCGAGCGAAGTTCGCTCTTCAGGTCTCTGACTGACTCGCTTGGTTTTGCGAGCTCCCTGTTTAGAGGACGCACCATGAACTTGAGCGCTTCGCTGGGGTCGTCCACAAGCATTGCTGAGAAGTCTTCCTTCTTCAGGTCTCTATCTGATTCATTGAATTTTGTGAGTTCTTTCTTTAGAGGACGTACAGTGAACTTGAGTGCTTCGCTCGGCTCATCCACGACTTTTGCGGAGAAGACATCAATCTTCAGGTCTCTGACCGGCTCATTGTCTCTGGTCTCTTCTGAGACTAAGGGTCTTGCCAGGGTTTTGACTGGCTCACTGGGGTCGGCCTCGAGTCTTGTTGAGAAGACTTCGTTCTTCAGATCCTTGACTAGTTCAATATCTCTGGTTTCTTCTCAGACCAAAGGTCTCGCAAAGAGTCTGAACGCTATGTTTGGATCGACCTCTAGTCTTATTGAGAAAGGTTCACTCTTCAGATCCCTGAGTGCTTCGCTGAGTCTCGCGAGTTCTACGTCCATTGGACGCTCAGTAGGCCTGAGCGCTTCACTTGGTTCAGCCACGAGTTTTGCGGAGAAGACGTCGTTGTTTAGATCCTTGTCTGATTCTCTGGGTTTTGCAGCATCCTTCTTTAGGGGCCGGACCGTCAACTTGAGCACTTCGATTGGTTCGGCTTCCGGTATCACAGAGCGGACCTCGTTCTTCAGATCTCTCTCAGGCTCCTTGGCGCTAGCCAGTTCGCAGGCAAAGGGTCTCGCGAGGGCCTTAGGCGCCTCACTGGGTTCAGCATCGGGCTTCCTAGAACATACCTCGCTTTTCAGATCTCTCTCAGATTCACTAGGTCTTTCAAGCTCTCAGCAAAGGGGTCGAAGCATAACGCTGAGCGCTTCGTTGGGAATGGCCTCGAGTTTCGCTGAGAAGTCATCTCTCTTCAGGTCCTTCGGCAACTCTATTGGTGTCGCTACTTCTCAAAGCAAGGGGTTCAGTGAACCCCTCAGCGCCTCGCTGGGTGGCGCTTCCATGTTTTCTGAGCATACTTCGTTGTTCAGATCAGTGTCTGACTCGATCGGTCTAGGCGCTTCCTACTTCAGAGGTCGCGCCATTTACCTGGGCGCTTCAATAGGTTCAGCATCGAGCTTCTTCGAACAAGTGTCACTAGTGCGATCTCTCTCCGGATCGTTATCTTCAGGTTCGAATGGTGGAGAGAGTTCTTCGTTCTTCAGATCTCTGAGTGGTTCATGGAGCATGAAAGCAGTTTATGCGCGGGGAGCAAAGTTTGTGCCGATAGCCCTAGGGGCAAACTTTGGCAGCAGAGAAGTTCTGATGGGCCGCTATGGTTGTTTCAATTGCAGCAGTAATACAGGCGACTTCGCCTTCCTCGTGATCGCTCTCGGAGTAGCAGCTTTCGGTGTTTACGCTGCTAAACAACGACATCAATCTTCAGGTCCTCCAACAGAGCCGGGGGAGGAGAAGTTTTCCGTTGATGAAGAAGGCTGGGAGACAAAAGTATCTAGCAACGAGGAAGGGAGAGCTGTCGACCTACCCAAAGATAGAGAAGGTTGGGAGACGAGGCCTGAAGGCTAGAGATGTAGGGTCATTCGTAGCTGTTATATGCGCTAAGGGTTCCGAACAATCCTCTCATGGATAAGATGGAGAAGGCTTCGGAAAAGAAAAAAGGATTCGTCAAGGAATTTACCGACTTTCTCCAGACGTTTGGTGTGATCGGCCTCGCGATAGGCTTCGTGATAGGCGTCGCGTCGTCCGCCGTCGTGAACTCTCTTGTCAAAGATCTCATCAATCCGATAGTAGGACTTGTCTTGCCCACGGGAAACCTGGCGTCGCTGAACGCGACTGTCACCTCTCCGGTCTCAGGGAAACCGTCAGTATTCCTTTATGGAGACTTCATTTCACAAGTCATCTACTTCATCGTTATCGCTCTAGTGGTCTTCCTAATGTACAAGCAGCTAAAGCATATGGGTCTCGCCAAACTCTAGTCCTGAAACTTTCTGAACACATCACCGTGGAGGATAGTAGAACTGTATTCCAAGAAGAACGTATTGTACAGCTATAGCAGCTATGAAGAGAGACATTATTCTGGCTATGACTGCGGCACCGGTCCTGCCTAGCACACGATAGATTCTATCGGTTTGCCTTAGAACGACCCAGCTCACGAACATGACGATTACGATAGCACTTAGGGCAACCATAATTCCAGAAGATTGAATTGATATTAGGGTCAAGGTTATCGCCCCGGGACCAACAAGCAGAGGGAACGCTATGGGAAATACTGCCGTCTCCTCAGCTGAAACAAGAGTTAGCTTGTCCATACGTTCACCTCGGAAGATGATCTCTATCGACAGCAAGAGCAGAACCAGCCCCCCTGCTATCTGAAAGCTCTCTAGAGATATTCCGAATAGTAACAAGATTTCCTGGCCTATGAGGGCAAAAGCAGCTAAGAGTATGGCCCCAACAACCGCGGCAGTTCTGAAAACCTTCCGCTTTTCATCAAGATTCATCGTCTTGGTTAGCCCTGCAAAAATGGGAACAGGACCTAGCGGGTCCACTATCACAAACAAGGCAACTGTTGCTTTCAGTAGGTCCAGAAGAAACGTGTCTATCGAGGCCATTGTGTCATCTTTTTCCTCGCTGGTTCAGAGCTTCTTGTGGTGGGCCGGGAGGGATTTGAACCCACGACCTTCGCCGTGTGAGGGCGACGTCCGTTCTGTGCAGTCATCTTGCTTACCAGGCTGGACTACCGGCCCAACGAGTCGGCATTGGGAGACGACTATATTTCATCTTTCGAAGAAGACATTCGATTTGTTGCTTCTAGCGGAGAAGCCGAACATTCGTGCCCTGAGGATTCTCTTCGATGAGTCGAGATAGAGGAATGCACCTGCCCCCAGCTTTCTCGATTTTCACCAGTGCTCTCGGTGAGAACTTGAACGCTGCAATTGTGAGTTTCTCTTTCGGGATGCCTGATCCGAGAACTTTTCCGGGTACCACGATCACGTCTCCCGGCTTAGCAAGTCTGGACACTTGACCCAGGTTGAGGACGATTCTGGTTCTTCGGGACTTACCGAGGAAACTTGCAACGGTCAGCCAGAGGGGAGCTTGGTGTTGTCTGCCCGCGCGTTTGAGATAGCTTATCGCATTGAGCATTTCGGGGTTTGTAGGTCGGTGGTCTCGCATTGAGCAGTCCTCTTGGCAGGGAAGCGTCTCATCCTGAATCGGTACCAATAAAGCCTTTGGAGATTCAGACTTGCGTTTTGAAACAATGACAGTTGGTAGAGCCTAGCTTATCGTCTGAACCTTCAGGATCTCCGTCTTGCCAGAGGGGCCTTTAGGGTCGCCGGCAATTATGACGATTCTGTCGCCTTTTCTTGCAAGTCTCATTCTAACAACCGATTTCTCGGCTTCGGCGAAAATTTCTTCGCTCGTGTTGAACTCTTTGGTTAGAAGAGTCTGAACTCTCCAGGAGAGCAGTAATTGTCGTTGGACCTCTGGATGAGATGTTAGGGCAACGATCGGGAGCGGAGGTCGGTATTTGGAGACAAGACGTGCTGTCCTGCCAGTACGTGTCGGTGCGACGATCGCGGAGGCGGAGACTTGTAGGGCTGTCTCGCAAGCTCCCAGTGCTAATGCGTCGGCTTGACCGTGTGTGTACCATGCTCGGCGTTGAGGTGAGATCTCTTTTGGAAGGAACCGCTCGGTCTCTTCGGCAACCCTACCCAGGATCCGAACCGCTTCGACAGGATATTTGCCAATCGCTGTCTCTTCGGAGAGCATTACTGCGTCTGTGCCGTCTATGATCGCGTTCGCGACATCTGTCACTTCGGCCCTAGTCGGCGTGGGTGAGGAAACCATTGACTCTAGCATCTGGGTTGCGGTTATGACTGGTTTTCCGAGCCTGTTGCTCTCGTGAATGATCCTCTTCTGTATGATAGGGACGAGTTCGAGTTTGAGTTCTACTCCGAGGTCGCCTCTTGCGACCATGATCCCGTCGGCTTCTTGGACGATCTCTTCGAGGTTGTCGACTGCTTCTCTCTTCTCTATCTTCGCTACGACGAATATCTGGTGGCCGTTGGCCTCCGCAACCTTTCTCGCCGCTCTAATGTCGTCCACTTTCTGGACAAAGGACACTGCGATAATGTCGACCTTGTTCTCCACTCCGAACCTGATGTGTTCCCTGTCATCCATTGTTATTGCAGGTACCCGGATTCTGAGCCGGGGAAGATTGACTCCTTTTCCTGAGGTCAGATCGCCACCGTTGATTACGCGTCCTTCGACTTCGTCTCGCTTGGTTCGTAGGACTTCGATCCTGATAGTCCCATCGGCGAGGAATACCGTGTCGCCTTTCTTGACGGCTTTGGGGAGGTCGGGGTAGGCTATTGGAATCTTGGACTTGGCGCTGGTTGGTTTCGTTGTCAGACTGATCTTGTCGAGCCTTTGAAGGTGGAGAGGTTCGGTTGCGAGTTTTCCTACTCGTAGTTTGGGTCCTGGCAGGTCTTGGAGTATGGCGACGGGGCGGCGGAGATGCTCGCTGACCTGACGGATCGTCCGGATACTGCGAACGTGTTGGTCGTAGGTTCCGTGCGAGAAGTTGATACGAGCAACGTCCATCCCGGACTGGATCAGTTGAGCTAAAACTCGGGGGGAATCTGACGCTGGGCCGATCGTGCACACGATCTTCGTTGCAATGGTGTTTGCCTTTGTTGTCAGTTGGTCGCGACCTGCTGCTCAGTGGGCCCGATTGTTCATAACACATTCTCTCTAATGTTTGGGGCCGACTTTCTCTATTCCTGGAAAGATTTAACGCAGCCGATGGATTCCCATGAATAGGAATGGAGCGGAAGACTCGGGGCCTGCATCACATCACCGCGATTACCTCTGATGCTTCGTCAGCTGTCAGCTTTTACACTAGAGTTCTCGGGCTAAGGCTGGTCAAGAAGACGGTCAACTTCGACGAACCTTCCGCTTACCATCTCTATTTTGGCGACGAGAAAGGCAGCCCAGGGACTTTACTCACCTTTTTCGACTGGGGAAAGGCGATTGGCTTTGGGCAAGTGGGGGCTGGCGTAACTCACCACTTTGCGTTCACGACACGAGATGAGGGATCTCTTGCCAACTGGAAAACATGGCTGGAACAAAACGATGTCAGCGTGCTCGGACCCTTCGATAGAGGCTCTTTCAACTCTCTCTATTTCCGGGACCCAGACGGTCTAATTCTCGAGATTGTGACCCCAGGAAACGGGAAGGACTACTCAGACGCTTCCCATTCAGAATTGACTCTCCAATTTGGTAATCGTACCCCCACTGGCAAAGCACTGGCTCCGCGAGTTCGCGGGATTACGGTTGAGATGAGGCTTCAGGGACTTCATCATGTAACGGCTCTCACGCATGGGTCCTCTCAGACCCGCGAATTTTTTGCCGGAATCTTGAACATGGAGTTGGTGAAGGAGAATCAGAGAGAGTCATCAGGGACCGCTCAGCAGGTCTTCGGGCTT
>VBBD01000031.1:0-3103 GCA_005882895.1 Candidatus Bathyarchaeota archaeon
GACTAGTATTCTTGTATGGTTCATAGAAATTTTCGAAAACATCCTACGCCCGTGGTAAGTTCTTAACACTTTCCATACGCATCCTGCCAGAGATATCTATGGCTAGTAACGTGAGGAGCCATATTCCACGATCATGCACTCACGCATGATCCTAAGACGCTTGGTACCGGCTGAGAACGCGTGTTAGAGAGTGAGTGTGTAGTTCTATCACTATCACTAGTCCCCGTTCTATCCGTGAACGGTCTATGCGCAGCCTTTCGTTGGTCCTAGCGCCTAGAAAGCTACTCGTTCGCTTCCCGGCGCCACAGCGAAGGTAGATCCGCCAGTTTTTCCCATCCTCGACCCGGGTCTCCGATATCTTCGACGGTGAGATTGTCAAAGTAGTAGTCGAGGACAGCAGCCCTCTCCTGCGCGAGAGGTGGAACACAATAGTCCTCCTCTTCCCATAGAGCAGACCCATCCTCCCGGAGCTTCGCGTTGACAAGTCCGTTTTCAAGCGATCGTCCGAACGGACGCATCCTCGAAATCTCCCGGGAGTCAAGCCTCCTCCTCAACTCGCCGAGCCTTTCGACCCGAGGCTTAGCTGTCACCAACCAGAAGACCATACGCTCGCAGACCCTTAATGTCAATACTGGGAGATGGGGAATAAAGGGATGTTCGTCTACAAACTGTACAAAGCCGCGAAGTGGAAAGTTAGACACTTTGGGTCTCAGACCCTGCGTCAGGCGGCAGTCTTACAAAGCCTCCAAGATATGCTCGTTTGTTAAACATCATCGCAACAAACGAAACCCCGTCAATCAGGAGAATCCATCCTACGCTAGTGGTGATGGTGAACCAGAAACTTCCCCTGAAAGAGTTGCCTAGGGAGAGAAGCACATACCCGACCACTGCTGCCGGCACTCCTGCATAGACCCATTTCTTGGGATAGTCATATCCGATTCTGACGAGTCTAGAAGTCTTCTTGTTCACCAGGCTCTCGGATCCGTAAGCAACGATCTCTCCCCCGTCCCGCGGCGATCTCGCAACCCCGCTCCTCTGGTACTGGCGCAGCCAATATCCTACACTCAGAAACTGCCAGGCACCCCACGAGAAGAGAAGTCCTCCCACCGCAAGGCCGAGAACCCCTGCAACGTAGAAGTGGACACCTCGCGAAGCATTTTGTCTGTAGCGAGCCCAGAGAAATGTTGCGAGGGCGTATGTGGCAATCGCGGTCGCGATACTGTCAGTAATCAATTCATACCCGCTGAGCCTGAAGAAGAAAAGGAAAGGCGTCCCAACCAGAAAAATCGCGAGACCAAATAATATGACGATAACTGTGTTGACTATGTAGAGGATTGCACCCCCCCGCGCCGCTTTGGCTGCATCTCTGCTGATGATCCGACCAAGAATATCCTCGCCTGAGCTCGACATCGTCATATTCTTCTCTCTTGCAGCGTTGGGGAATCGATTAGCCTTCTTTTATTATACAACATCGAGCCCTGACGCAATGCTGTGTTCTCCCGGCGAAACGTTCCTGTTCATCCTGAGGATGAGCAGATATTATCCATATTCAGAGAAGTCTGTGCACAGTTGAACTATTACAAGTTCAATATTCAGGCAATCAGTTGGAAGGGCAGAATTGGAGCCCGCCGTTTTCCTCCAGACGCTCTAATCATAATCCCACGCTTCTACATCCTCCAACTATCTAATCAAGCAATGGGACGACTCTCGCCCGAGGAGTGGAGACCCATCCTCGTCTCCGGACTCCTGTACTACAAGAATCTGAACCGTGGAATGCTGAAGGTGGTCCTCCCAACCATAGCAACCGCTCTCCTGTCGCCCTTCCTCATACTCGCAGACGTTAAGCTTCTAGGCAGTTCACAGTTCGGAGTGCTGTACGACCTTGTGATCATCGCACTCATCATCATTCTAATCCTCTCTATCATTCCATTTATGATCCTCCAAAAGAAGCTCTATCTCGAAATGGATGACAAAGCCATACAGATAGTCGGAAAAGAATCGCTCATCGCGTCTTTGACAAAACTAGCCTCGATCGATCAGAGCATGACAACGGGAAAGACTGGATTTTTCCGCCCCAGCATCCAAGAAAGAATCCAGCATCTAGCAAACCTACCTCAATAACCACGTCCGATTCAAGAAACACTGGCGGCTTACCCCGAGACTGTTGCTCCTTTTGAGCCGTTGACTCCTGGTAGTGGTGGGGGGAGTGTTGTTGAGGAAGAAGGAGAAGCTTGCCAACGCTATCTGTCCGGGTCATGGTGTTCTCGATACCGCGGGGGCAGGTCTCAAGGGATTGTTCACGTCGGGCCTGAGAACCGGCAGGCGGAGGAGCTTGAGCTTTGAAGCCTACCGTTGTCCCTCTTGCCCCCACGCCATCCCTGTCAACCCTGTCTGAGATGGATCGAACGGCAGGGCCAGAGGTTCACGAAAAAGACACGCTACTGGAAGTGACACCGGCGCGGGCCCGAGTACCTTCTAGCTTTCGTGGGAAAGCCAGTTTCATTCGAGTAAGACTTTAACCCGAGACATCAGTATCGAACTAGCAGTCCCTTGCTCCTCCTAGGGTCTTCAATACATCGTAAAGCTCTAAGCACTCTGACAGTGGTACTTTTGGCAGTGCTTCCTCTTCTCTCTCACTCTGCCACCGGGACCCCGATAGGAGTTGTATGTTTTTCCCAGACTGAAGAACCGTGCGCGGGTCAAGGCCCAATCTTCACAGGTACGGTAGGCTCAATATTCCGGCTCAGCGTTTTCGTCGCCGGATCAGAAGGGTTCGGTCAGTTCGAAGTCTTGGTAAAGACAGATCCCACCGTCCTGAAACCTCTGAACGCCGACGCTATCGGGAGCGTCCTTGTTTCCCCTGAAGGGGTCCCGGTCGGCGGTTGGCAGTGCATAAACGGAGGGGGAGCCAACTGCGGGCCGCAAGATGGACCCGGTGTAGTCCACTTCTTTGGATTCGGCAGGTACTCAACCACCGCCCCGACGGTTGGAATCCTGTTCAGCATAGACTACACCGTAACGGGAACTGCAAACGGATCACCCATCGCCTTTGTTACAGGTTGCACGAACACTAGTGTTGTCGATGGAACATGTGTCACTCTCG
>VBBD01000031.1:3109-43188 GCA_005882895.1 Candidatus Bathyarchaeota archaeon
CTAAAGTAATCACTTCTTCACTCTATCTGACCGGGTGGCTGGGCCTCTCAGTATTGACGCTGCAAGCAAACACCCTGACGACCAACCTGACAATATTCTCTCTAACGATGATAACACCGGGACCCTACGGCATCAACATCACCGCCTCCGCCGGATCCATTTCACACACCGCAACGGTACAGGTGACTCTACTTCAAGCCCAAGCGATCAACGAGGTTCAAAACGGCGACTTCAGTGGGGCGTCTTATGATTGGACGACGAACACTGTCTCTTCCCGAACCGTGAGCGGTAACTGCCTCAACTGCTTCACAACCTACCCGATCTTCCGATTCCTGGACAACCCAGGCCCCTGTCCCACAGCCGGGAAACAGGGAGCATCAGCCGCGGAGATCCAGAACACCCTGGGTTCAAGCGGATACATCGAACAATCCATCGCGGTCCCAGCCGCAGGCGCCGACCTAGCCCTGGTGAGCTGGGGAAGCGATCTCGAAGTCAGCATTGTCGATCAGGGGTTTGCAAGCTCGAACGGAACCCTTGTCGATCAGGGAAGCATCTACTACCCCGGTCCGTTCCCGGCTTCCCCGACCGGGGGCAGCGGACCTTGCGCTGGCTACACATTGATGCGTGCCTACGGTCTTTCAGGTTTCGCAGGTCGAACAATATCGCTGCGGCTAGGCGCCGAGTCTTACGCTTACAATGTAGAAAGCCCATTCTTCAGCGACGTCCAGGTCGTCCCGATAGGCAACGCAGCAATCCGCGACTTCAACCTCACAGTCAGCCCCGGCTCCATAACCGTGCCAAGAACGCAAAGCGGCAATGTTAGTATCACCGTTCAGAGTCTAAACAAGTTCCCGTCAACAGTCGATCTCAACGCGACAACAATCCCACATTTGCCATCCTTCTTTAGTCCTGTATCCCTGGGACTCGTCTTCAGCCAAAACGCGGTAACACTCCAACCGGGACAGTCCTCGACTATCGCCTTGACGGTCACTGTACCAAAGGGCACTCCAGCACAAAACTACGACCTCAAGATCACAGCCAACACCAACAGGTCCAGAATCTACCGAGATGTAACCCTCGGAGTTCCAGGAGTCGCCATCGTCCTTTCCATGCAAAATCCTCTGTCCGCTCATCCGGGAGACTCAGTAACAATAGTCAACAGGTTCGACAACGTCGGTGACCTACAGATCAGAATAACCAGCGTCCAAATCTCATCCAGCTTCGGCACCTTCACATTGCTCAACCCCAGCCCGTGCCAGGGCGACCAATATTCGCAGATCTGTTGCTACAATCTCTGCGATATTTCAGGAGCCCCACAACTTGCTCCCGGCGGCAACGTGACGATAGATCTCCACTTTACCATCCCTTCAACGGCTCAGACAGGAAACTACACGCTAGTCGAGAGCGTTCAATGGCAATACCTTACGAATTTTCCAAAAATATGGTACGATGGTGGACCAAATTCGATACAGTCGCACATCCACCTTGCCGGGACCGGTAGCAACGGAAGCGGCTCTGGTCCAGGATCCAATTCAAACACGTCCTATTCACCTGTCCTTCTCCTCTCTGCTTTGGCGGGCCTCATCATTCCAGCCATCGCAGTATTGGTTGCAGGTGGGCTGATAGCGATTCTTGCAATCATCCTGTTGAGACGGAGACCCAATCCGACCACTTTTTCCTCATCTAGCTAGAGAAGAATTTCTCCACGCAAACCACTCGTCCAAGGCCCGTACCATGGTACTTTCAGGGATTGTTCACGTCAGGCCTGAGACCCGGCAGGTGGAGGAGCATGATCCCGTTGAAGCCCTAATTGTCCCTCTTGCCCCTATACCACCCTGCCAACCCTCCAGACATGGGATCGAACAGGCAAGAACAACCACCCACGAAAAGATACTCGACACAAAGTATCATCCACGACACCAGAGCCCCCTTGGATTGTAAAGTGTTATTAGCATAATCGTAGCTTCCTCGACCTGAAAAATCTTGAGCTTCACGATAGATGCTCGACAATACTTGAGCGGGAATTCGATCCATAGACTCTTGAAGATTGCAGAGCTCAGCCTCCTCTTGTTCGCGACCCTGGTCGTTTCTTCAATCTACACACCACAGTTTGTCCACGGTGCCAGTGGAACTAGCTTCAGCAAGTTTCCAGCAGGACACCAAGAATTTCTCAGTAGCATATCGGCTGATGCCATCTTCGGCACGTCCGAAACCTTCTCCTCTGGCTCATCCGCACCGCAGATCACTGTAGGCCCGAACATTCAGGTCAACGCGCCCCAGCAACCTCCCCCAGCTGGAAGGCTGGGTCGTAGCGAGACAGCCATCGCCGTTGGCAGTGGAGTACAGAACCTTGTGGCGGGCTGGAACGACGCGCAGGGCTTTGCCAAAGTTCCATTCACAATACCTCCTACGATTCCTGGCACTCCAGGACTCTCCGGTTTCGCATTTTCCACCGACGGGGGAAACACCTGGACTGACACCGGTCCGCCCCCACTGTTCCCCGCGACCACCTCGTTCTTCAGCGGCAACGTTGTGACTAGAGGCGACCCGTGGATGGCTGTCGCCCCAGTTGGCGGCACAGAGACGTTTTACTACGCGAACCTGGCGGTCTTCGCCAATCGCGACAGCAATAACAACATCGTCGACGCGGGAGTCAGCGTCCACAGGGGAACATTCACAGGGACAAGCTTCACATTCAACGACCTCCACTTGCTGTCAGCTCCCAACGCCCCGTTCGACCTCTATGACAAGGAAGCCATAGCGGCCAGACAAGTCAACGGGCAGACCATTGTTGCTGTGTCCGTCACAAACTTCATCGGCATAACCACCCCTGGAACCAACCCCGCCGCATGCCAGTTCGCAGGCGGGTTCGGACAGATCGAGGTCTGGAGATCCGTAGACGGCGGCAACACCTTCCAAGGACCCGTGATTGTACAGCCCGACCAGACGAATGTCAAAGCCGACCCCAACTGCGGAACTGGAACACTCAACCAAGGCTCCACGCTGGCAATAGGCCCTGACGGCTCCATCGTCGTAGCCTGGACCAACGGTCCGAAGTTCGCCCAGGGTGCAGTCGTAGACAATCCGACAGAGAATATCATGGCAGCAGGCTCAACAGACGGAGGCAAGACCTTCTCATCACCGGTGCTCGTCCAGAAAATCATACCCGGCCGCCAGAACCCTCCCGTTGGATTCAACCGGCCAAGATACAATGACTTCCCACGACTAGCAGTCTCCGACTCCGGTAGATTCTTCCTCGCCCTCCAGAACGCCGTCATCGCTGGCAACGAAGGAATAGGTGGTGGCGACACGATATGCCTGCCAGCATCAGGGCTTCCATCGATAGGAGACCCTTGCCCCCCTGGACAGCAGCGGGTAATGGTGGGCGGCGGTGCAGACATGGACATCTACCTCAGCACCTCAGACAGCCATGGCACGTCATGGACTAAGCCGGCCCTAATCAACCCAATCGCTGGGGACGGCAAGATCCAGTTCTGGCCAGTGGTAAGTGTCGGCACGCAGGGAGAGGTGAACGTCGTCTACTACCAGAGCCAAGAGGTACATTTGTCCTCTGACCCTTTGGCTATTGATTGCACCGTGAGCGTAGGCGGAGGCCTCGCCCGCAGATCCCTACGGGCCTCCCTGGTCGACACGTTCTTCCAGCAGTCGCTGGACGGAGGAAAGACCTTCCAAGCCCCGGTCAGAGTCTCAACTGTTACCTCCAACTGGTGCCGGGGAACTGTCAACATCAGACCTAACTTCGGCGACTATATCACAGCGGTCACAGTCGGCGACACAGCCTTCGCGGTCTGGGCAGACGATAGAAACACCATCACCATCGGCAGCACCCCAAGAAACATAGTGGACGTCTTCTACGCTACTATCACCACAAGCTTCTGACCGGACAGAACGCATTCCCCACTCTCCCTTTTTTCTAAGACCAGCAGCATTAGCCATAGCCAACCCAAGCGGTCATCCGAAGGGCCGAGTGGGTTACCAGACTCTCTTGACACCGTGGAGCTTGTCGAAGACTCGGTCAGTGGATACTACGAGCCCGTCTAGGGCTTTGGCTTCGGCAGCCACTCCTGCGTCGAAATAGTCTATTCCCTGGGTCCCTTCGACATCAGCGGCGAGGTAGAGAGTGGTGGGCGAGAGTGCTCTCGTCTTTGATGTGGATGCCGGGTAGTACCTGGCCAAGAGTGCGTGCCTCAGCATTCGCTCTCTGAAAGAGAAACCGCGGCTCTTCATGACGACATCGAACTCAAACAATGCAAACCCGGCCAGATAGTAGCCGGGCTCCACGAGCCGGGCTAGGTACCCGCTGGATTTCTTGTGGGCAGAATCCTTGGGGTCCGCAGCTCCGAAAAGAACAACCGTGTCTAGAACTGGCAACGGAGGCTAGTTCTTCTTTGAGAGGTACCGGGAAGCCTCGTGCGATTCCTCTCTATACTTGAAGCCCGAGAGGGATGTCTTGAATTTTCGGCCCTTAAGAGAGGCTATTAGAACTCCCTCCGAGTGGGGAATAGCCAGGACCTCATCTCCCGGTTCGACCTTCAAGAGTTCCCGAACCTCCCTGTCGAGAAGAACCCGATAGCGATCATCCACCTTGAGAACAGCCAAGACTCGCTTCCCACATAAACCAAGTTCTTCCCACGGTTAAAGATTTCTTCCCCCCTCCACTCTCCATGAGCCTCGGCTACCTCTCTGGCTTAGAGCTATCCGGGACCCCCAGTTCTCAGCAAAGGGGGTTCTCCGGATTGATGAGGGCCGACGACGAGTCTTAAGTAGAGCCACTATGTCGCTGGACGACTCTTTCAGAAGGTTTCTGGAATGGGCTTGTATGATCGCTTCTACGATGAGGACTCGAAATGCCCAAAGTGCAGCGCGAAGATAGCAACAGAGTGGCTGACCAAACAATTCGAGTGCTTGATGGATACATGGAAGAAGGGCGACATTGTCCAGTACCACAGGCTCGAAGAAATCCCTGAGGAGGAGAGAAAGAGAGGGTATGGAAAGAGGAAATTCGCGCCGAGCCTTCGAAAGACCGTTGAATATCTTGGCGACAAACCTCTGCTACTCAACGGTAAGGTTCCAGTCGGCACAAACTGCCGGAAATGCGAATCATGGCTCGAAGCTTATGCAAAGGTTGTGGACGGGAGGTTCACGGGAATAGTCGAGATTGAAGCTGATGGAGACCGAAAGGAATTCGTGATAATCAGACCTGGGACCACCGCCAAGTCTCTCAGAGAAGAATTCGCGAACAGGCTTTCTCTACTGCAAGAGTCCTGCAAACACGAGAAAACGAAATGGATGAATATAGAGTGGGCTCCCGGCCATGTATCCGGTCGAGGTTGCGTCTGTCTTAGATGCGAAAAGACCTTAGAAACGACCAGCGAGTTTGAACCGAACAATCCGAAGCTCCGGGATCTTTTGAAGAGAAGCAAAAGGCTGCGGTAACATGGCCAAGAACAGAGTGAGCAGCTCCTTCGCCCTATCTCGTCAGTGCGTTAACAAAATCTAACAGATGCTGTCAGGCTATATTTTGGAGGAGCACGTCTCGTGGCTATGCGGCGGACCGAGGACTGGCTTCGACAAGCCAACAAGGACCTGGGCCATGCGCGCAGGAGCCTTGACATGGAGGACTATGAATGGTCATGTTTCTCAGCCCAACAGTCAGCCGAGAAAGCCGTCAAGGCGTTATACGAGAGTCTGGGAGCCCACGTTCTGGGACACTCGGTCTCGACGCTCCTCCAGAAACTACCCAAGCGAGAGAGACCCGACGCTGCACTAGTGAACGAGGCGAAACTTCTCGACAGGCACTACATTCCCACCCGGTGCACCAACTCTCACCCGGAAGGCGCCCCTATGGACTATTATACGAGGCAGGACGCTCTAGAAGCGTTACGGATTGCCGAAAAGATCCAACAGTACTGTGAGGATCGAATACGCCATACCGAGAAAAAAGGTTGAGACCGCCCTCCAACACTACCTGAAGCGGATCAGGGCTCAAGTCAAAGTCCACCAGGCAATCCTCTTCGGCTCCTACGCCCAAGACAACTACTCGCCAGGCAGCGACATCGACTTAGCCATCATCGCCGACAATCTCCCCAGCGACCCAGGCAAAAGATTCGCCATGCTAAAAGACACAGTGCTAGGGCTGGACCTTCAACCCTTTGCATACAGCACAGAAGAGTGGGATAAGATGGTGAAAACCCATTCCAGCTTCGCAAGAGAAATAGTCAAATACGGAAAAGTCCTGCTATCCGAAAAAGCTTGAGGCTTCACACGGACGAAGACAACCACCCCCGAAACTTTTTTGATCAAAGAGAAAGTGACGCTGCAGGGGCGGGTTAGCCTGTACCGGTACCGAGGCGGCGTTTACTGTCAGCCGCCTCTATGGTTTTTTGATTCGGTCAACGACTTTTCCGCCGTGGACGCGGTAGGATGCTCGGCCTTGGCTCTTTGTATAGCTATGCATATATAGGAAACTCTCTCTTTTTGTTAGTCATGGCCAAGACCATAGCCATCTCCGATGACGTGTACCAGCTCCTCAGCAGGGCAAAGCTGCCCGGGGAAAGCTTCTCCGACGTCATAAGACGAGGCATGAAGCGCCCGCTAAAGCTCAGCGACACTGTGGGGAGCAAGACTATCTCGAAGGAAGACTGGGAGAGAGCCCGGGCAGTCATCCGGAATGCCGAGGCTGAAACACGCAAGAAGCTACGGAAGACACTCTCCTGAGACTCTTCGACACCACTTTCATTATTGACCTTGTCAACGGAGACCCTGGAGCCGCCAGACTCGCCAAGACCGTTGATGAAGAAGAAAGCTTTGCCGCAATCTCCGTCATAACAGTTCACGAGTACCTGCTCGGAGTCCACCTCGCCTACACAGGTCCTAAGGAGATTCAAGATCAGTTGGAAAAGGCTCGCCGAGATATGATTCCCTATCAGACGATACCTCTGACAACGGAGATTGCGGAGGAAAGCTCAAAGGTTCAAGCCCAGATGCAACGGCGCGGGGAGACTCCTGGCCTCAACGATCTTTACATCGCATCAACCGCTCTAACCCTGAAGCTGGCGCTAGTCACTAGAAACGCTCAAGATTTCAGGAGAATCCCAGGTCTAAAAATCGAGACCTATTGAATTCGTCCACCTAGGTACGATCGATTGACGGCAGGCGACTGAACCGGTTTGACAAAGATCCTGACTAACGATCTTGAAAACAAGCAATTCTCCTCCCTATTAGAGTTCATGAGGTCCGCCTCCAACGGAAAGCTCGCCGGGGGCGGAAAGAGGATCGAGATCACCCGTCTGACTAACAAGAGGGTCAAGTTTCTTCTCCGCAAATTCCTCCACACCAACCACCTATCCGAGTACAACGTCCTAGCTAGAGCAGACACTTTCGAGATAATTCGAATTAGACCCGAGGCAAAGTCGAAGGAGAATGAGAGACTAAAGCACCCAATGCCCTTCGTGCCCATACCACCTCCACCCATCGCGGTCAAGCCCAGACTGGTCATCGAGTGGCAAGGAAAACCCCCCACGAAGAAGACACGCAACAAGAAATGACCCAAGAGCAGCCTTGGAGCTTTAGTCGACGTCCAGAATGAGACGTCATATAGCGATTAATATTCGAGCTGCTATCTAGCTACGTGACTTGTCCGAGCATACCAGGGACATGCTGGATGATGAGGCTGAGGAGAAGCACGCTCGGTGGATCTTCAACCTAGTAGTCTTCTTCCTCCTCTTTCCGTTTGCAATCGACTTGACCTACATGACCGGCTCCCTCATCCCTGTCGGAGCAGGAGTATCCCTCATGGTGTGGCGTGTCTGGAGGACACCAGGTATCACGAACCCGATATATTCCCATATGCAGAATCGCTTGCGCCGATTCGTCCGGAATCTAGCGATTGCCCTCGGAGTAGCGCCCATTCTTCTAGGGGTAAGTGTCCAGGTTGCTTCGAATCCTTATTCAGCCTCACGTGGATTTCCGTTTTCGGTGACGTATGTAATTCCAGGTTGCTTTGGCCCAGGAAGTCCGTTGGGCTGCGTTGCCTACGACCCACTGGAGGTCGTACTGGATTATCTATTCTGGGTTGGGCTCTCTATTGCTATTCTCACGTTAGCCGGTTGGCTTCACACTCGTCGTGCCTAGGGACAAGCTACAAGAAATAGCACTAGACCCCAGCCACTTATACTCAGAGATACCAGAAACAGACAGTGCCATCCATGCCGGACGCCTCCGCGGGTCCAGATGATGAGATGATTCTGAAATTCGCTGTCGAACTATTCAGACAGCTCGGGATAACCAAGCCTGAGCCGGATACAGTCGTCTGGGATGATGGCATGAGCCCTGACCTTGTAGTGGTCAAGCTTGGAGAGGTGAGGCTGCCACGGAGCATGAGGGGCCGGTTGACAGCTGAAGACTGGAAGCCACTACTGGCACCGTCAATTATTTACGATTATTTTCTATTGCGCGATCCGATCCGCGATTACGCCCTGCGTGTATTCCTACCGCTCGCCATCGGGTTTAGTTTAGTAGGATTTGATGCGATTCAGATAATACGTTCTTCTCAGCCAGAATATGTTCGAGAACTCAACCTCGCAAACCTCGTTATCTTGCTGCTCTATATCCCAGTAATCGTGCTGTACGTCAGAAGACGTTGGAGAAGTCTCTTCTACGCCGCGGACAGGCTAGCAGCAGAAAAGGTTGGAAGAGCTGTGCTTCTAGCAACCCTCACAAAATACGGACAGACAATCTCCGCTACGGGATATCCGCTGAAACGTCTGCATCTTCGGCCCACCGTGGGCCAGAGAATTGAGCGCCTTCAGAAAGACCTCCGATAGTTCTAATTATTCCGGATTAACCTCACCGATCAAATGATCCCCACCCCCGCTGCCAAACTGGCCAGCGACTCTATCACTAGCCCGTCCGGCCCGGCTTATCGTCCTTTGGATATTGACACTCTCTACTATACGCGTTCCATGTTCACTCTTCGCTGGTCTGTTGACGGTGAGCATCTCTATTTCGAGACGAATATTACCGGCAGATACAATATCTGGCGTGTCCCGAGCTCTGGCGGTTGGCCCGTCCAGCTTACAGTCAGCGATGAGAGAAACGATCTCTGGGATCCCTCGCCCGACGGTCGCCATATCCTGTACTCGCAAGACTCTCAGGGCGACGAGAAACCCAACCTCTACCTGCTCGATCTGACAGAGTACACTACCCGGAATATCACGGTGACCGAGAAGATCGGTCATAGAGACATGAAATGGAATCCCGATGGTAGATCTCTATTCTACGCAGCAGAGCGAGACATACCCGGAACCTACCCCATCTTCCAACATGACCTCGCGACTGGGACTGTAAAGAAGATCATCAGCAGCGATACAGGTGACTGCGAAGCCCTCGAGCCGAGCCTCGACGGGAAAAAACTCGCTTTTTCCAGAACAAGAAACTACCAGTACGCTGGCGTCAGCGTCCACGATATGGAGACAGGACGCGAGACAGTGCTCGCCGCGATAGACGATCGTTCCACCAGCATCGTCGGTGGCTGGACCCGCGACAACCGTCGAGTATACGTTACGAGCAACGCGAACGACAAGGGAATAGACGCTGTCGCCCTCCTCGATCTCAAAGAGAACCCGGAATTCCAATGGCTGACCCTCCAGGACTGGGACAGCCAGCTCGTCGACACCAGCCCAGCCGAAGATAAGTACGCGTACATTGTCAACCAGGCAGGCAACCTCCACCTCTACATCCGCGATCTGAAAGGCGAGCAAGAAGAGATACCTCCCGGCCATGGAGTCGTCCGCGCTGCTCGCTTCTCCCCCGACGGCAAACAGCTCGCTATAATACACGGGTCCGGCGACAGTCCCCATGATATCTGGGTCTACGATCTCAAAGCCCGCACCCTCAAACAAATCACCTACTCGCTAGTCGGAGGATTAAACCAGGACAACTTCGTCCAACCCCACCTCGTCGTATATCCAGCCCAGGACCAGACCCCGATCTCCAGCTTCCTCTACATCCCCGCCAACATCAAACCCGACAGATCCCACCCGGCAATCGTCTATCCCCACGGCGGACCCCAGTGGCAACACTACAACAGCTGGTACCCCAACATCCAATACCTGACGAGTCACGGTTACCTCGTCATCGCTCCAAACTACCGCGGATCAACAGGGTTCGGACGCGAATACATGGAATCCCTACGCAAAGACGCTGGCAAAGGCGATCTCAACGACCTCGTCGCAGCCGTCGACTATCTCAAAACCACCGGTTATGTTGATCCAAAGAGAATCGCGATAATGGGCGGGTCCTGGGGAGGATACCTCACCTTGATGGCGCTGACTAAGACCCCGGAGATATGGGCTGCCGGAGTCAGTATCGTCCCCCTCGCCAACTGGTTCACGGCCCACGAGAACGAGGACCCGGTCCTCCAGAAGAATGACGAATGGCTCATGGGTAATCCCATAACTGATCGCGAGCTCTGGCGTGACCGCTCGCCAATATTCTTCGCCGACAAGATTCGTGCACCCCTCCTCCTACTCGCCGGCCAACACGACATCCGATGCCCCGTAGAAGAAACACAACAGATGGCAGAAGCAGCCCGGAAAAACGGGATAACAGTCGAGGTCAAGATTTACGAAAATGAAGGCCATGGATTCGTGCGACGAGAGAACGAGATAGACTCGATCAAGCGAGCAGCAAGATTCCTGGACACTCACGTCGGACGACAAAGAAACGCTTGATTGGTCAGTTCGGACCCTGTTTTACGCGAAAGGTATGGACAACCATAGTTCTAGGGTCACAATGATCGCGCCGAAGCCGATGAGGGAGTAGTTCATCTGGTCTTTTCTTATGATTCGCGATCCGAGGACCCCTGCTACTGCGAGCATTAGGCCGAACCAGGCGACGAAATGGATCAGGAATCCAACAACCACTGTTGCGGCACCAAGCCAGCGAGGAACAAATCTAACAGTGGCATTGAAGAGTTCGAGTATTATCGCGCCGAGTATCACGCCGATTAGGAACCATCCAAAGCGTCCGGTAGAAGCCAAGACCTCTCCCCTTCGACCATGTCGTCCCCGCCCGGTCTTTAATCACGTGTGACCGTCGTCAAGTCCCAGGCAAGAGCGGCTCTACGCTAGATTGCAGGAGTTGGCGCTTCGTTATGTGCGACTACAGCCTCGGCCGGCTTCCTTCTCAGCAAGAGAAAGGCGGACAGTACCGCGACTAAGGTGGCAACGCCTATTCCGCCATAGAGTAGAGGCATCGAGAGAATGCTAGCAGGTTGAATCGGGGCAGCAATCACCGTGACACTGATCGACGTATTATGCACAGAGTATCCTCCATCGCCCTCGACCCGGACAGTGTAAGTTCCCGGGGAACCCTTGCACGAGAGAATCGACGTATCCGAACTACCGTTCTGGAGACTGTTTGCGGAAAAGGAACAGGAAATGCCGCTAGCGGATGACCTAGCTGAGAGTTTAACGGTCGCAGTGAACCCGTACAGCCGGTGGAGGGTAATAGTTGAATTGCCAAAAGTGTTCGCAGCACTATTCACACTTGTCGGAAGAGCGCCAAGATCAAAATCTGGAATGTGAGCGTTCCTCCAAACATTATTGTCGACCATGGCGATCGCAAAATCGATCTCCGCGATCCCGGTAATTATAGTTCTAAGGGAGAAGTTGATCTCGATCAGAAAGCCTGAGGATCGGTCGAATGCAAAACCCGCATGTTCCAGATAGGAGACTCCTAGGTAGGATCCTGGCGCAGAATAGTTGAGGAAGTTTGTGTTTCTCGGAGAGCCTAGGACCATCTCATTTATCGTCTTGTTAAATGTGGGAGCGGAGAGAGTATACCAAATTTGCTCAGGAGCTGCAAGGCCTCCCGCCAGCAAGAAATAATCTCTAGCACCAAGAGAGAAAGCCGTAATGTTAGACTCCCCCGTCGCCACGTTCACGAGTGCTCCTGCATGAGCGCCTGTTCCATTCTTGTATATCGAGATGAGTTCCAGGATAACCCCCGTTTGCCCAGATATCCCAACTACCTGAACCGCGGCATACGCGGTATCATTCAGGCTGTTCAGGCTAGCCCCGAACGACTGGCAGACTGAGGAGATCGACGAGTGGCAGGAATCCTTGAGAACCTTGTACTGGGCAAATTGCCCAGGGTCAACGGCAGGAAGATACGACGTAGTGGCACGGGTGGAAAGGATCGAAGCAGAAAGAACTAGGGAAACGAGTGCGAAGAAATAGACGACACGCAATAAGTCAGATCGGTACACGATATCCGGAGAAGAGAATGGGAATCCGCGTATTTAGACAGTGCGCAAGATCTAGCTGTCGGGTTGGTCTAGTTCTGCTTCTTCAGCTTCCTCTTCGAGCATCGAGAAAACGTCGTCCACTATCTCGAAGAGCAATCGCGTCTCCTCGTAGTCGGCTGGAAGGACTGGGGGGTTGACCTCGACTCTCCCGTCCTTGTTCAGCGTGAATCTGGTTTTGAGTGTTGATTCCGCGAGCTTCTTGTTAGCCCTCTCCCACCAAGAATCCGGTTTCTCAGCTGACTTCAACGACTAAACACTTCACTGGGGAGCGGTGTTGAATTACGACAAGAAAAAGGTTTGGCGAGGCGTCAGCTCGATCCTGGCAGTTCGGGAAGAGCGTGGTAGTCTTGGACCTTTACAGAATCAACAGCTGGCGGAGAAGCTTAAGCGTGGGTGCCCTGCCCGAAAATCTGCATGGTAGCCGTTGGGTCCGTCAAGGGGTACGAAAAATATGGGTGGGCTATTCTCTTCGTCTTTTGGGCACTTCACCTAGTCCTGTCTGCGCGCGACTTTCTTCCCAGTCTGCAGGATCTCTGCATTGCGTGCCTTCCAGGGGCGCAAACGCCGATACAGGCCGTCACCGGGGCGACTTGGAGCCAGCTAGTTCCTCGAATCCCAAGTTCGCAAATTTTCTGGGTTCCGCTCTAGTCGATGACGGTATTTCCGGCGTCGGCCTTGCCGTTTTTGGAATGGTTGTTTCCCTGACAGGCTACAGGAAGGGCGAAAAATGGGCATGGTACGTATCATGGTCCATGCCGATCGGCATACTCGCGGCCCAGCTCAACGTGTACGCGCTTACCGGGTCCATCATGGTGATTTATCTCGCTACAGTGTTCACCATTGTATCGCTTCTGGCGCTCCTTCTCCCTTTCAGACAGTTTTTCCCCCGAAAGTCGCTTCGCTAATCATGATTTCGTCTTTTTTGAAACCAGTCGGGAATAGAGGTTTCCCGTGCGTCGAACGAAGAACGTCAGACCCCACAATACATACCTTAGGCTCGTGCCGCCTATCAGGGTGGTCCAAAACGGGGGAAGAAGCGATACGAAGAAGATTGCCGCGACGATTATCTCAAGGTTCCTCATCAACCGGTATTTGTGAACTAGATCAGGCGCGACCAGATTCCTCTCCTCTATGGTTAGGACGTGCGTGAAAGCTGCTAGAATGATCCAGATCGCACCTAGGTCGAGGCCATAGGTCGCAGACGCAGCATCTTGCGGAAGGGGCGAAGAGGCTACCCCATTCAAGCCGAACGAGAGCTGGTTGAACAGGTATGGTTCGATGGCGACGAGGAACAGCATTATTGTGTTGAGCGAGCGGGTCCTGCCTGTTTCAACCGGCAGAACCGACATAGTTTCAGTGTAGCGGAACCAGACGAAGATCAGGATGAGAAAGCTGAAGCCAAACGTGGCAATATTCCCGAACAGTGCCTGCGTATCATTCGGCCTGTTCGCAATCAGGTTGAGCGCGCCGATAGATAGGGCGAGCCCGAAGATTAGGTCGGATAGGGACTGGATGCGCGGCCGCGGACGCTGAGCCTCACCAGATATGATAGCTCACTCCTTGAAACTCCTAAGAAACAAATGGGTTTGAATCGAAAGGGATTGGATCAAGCCCGTCATCTAGGTGCGACCCTCATCATGTGCACCGCTTCGGCTAACACTTGCTCATATAGATAGGAGGGGCTGAATCAACTGCGATCAAGGGCGTCCCTCAAGTCCCTCAGTGCTGGGCCCGAGTCGACGCCTCGGTCTGTCATCATCACCAGAATCTCATGGTAGGTGGATCCGGCAAGTCTGGCCGCACGCCTGACAGTCCATCGTCCCTCTGATATCATCTTGAGCGCCTTAGTCATCTTCCATTCTTGCACCGCCGTGTCAAGCAGCTTCCGCACCACCTCGGCTCTCTCGGACCTCTCTTTCTCTATCTGCTGAATGTCCTTGAGAAGGTCTTCCGGGATTCTGGTCGTCAGAACTTCCATCTAGCCATCCTTCAAGTATACAATAGATGGGGTACGATACTATAGGGTAGCCGTCGAGATCGTTTTCGCCCATCCTGGACAGGCTACCGGCCGATGGCCTCCGCAACATATGACTCGCTTGATGGAAACTGGGATTTGAGGACCACATCAAGTTTGTCTGCCCATTGTCTCATGTACGCTTTCTCCAATCTTTGCACCATCCCCTCCTCGACATACCGGGCAAGGCTTCTCTGCTGGAACTTCACGTGTAACACCTCATGGGTAAGAGTTGAAATCGCTGCGGTTGCTATTTCTCCTACAAGCTTCCTCTGTGCAAGGGTCAGCTGGATAAGAGAAGTCGCGAACAGTTCTGTTCCTTCTTTCCGAATCCTGTCTTTGCTGATCCTCAGTGGGTAGAGGCTGATCTGCGCGAGAGAATGACTGTAGCTTCCATATAGTATTCTGGAGGGTTGCCGTCTCAGCTGTTTTGCTGGAAAGATCATTACACGCAGATCAATCGATCGGTCTGAGCGAATTCCCTCTGAGGAAACAAGCGTACTCAATAATTCTCTGATCTCGCTGGACAGGATCAGTTTCAGTATGAAATTGGCGTAGCCCTGAAAGAACTCCCGCTCATAACGGGGAAATTTTACCAGTACATATTCCGGAGGCTTGGCCAGCCGCGCCCTGATCCGGATTTGAGATACGGAACTCATGATCTTCTCTCTTTGTTCAAATGGTCATCGAAATTTCTACAGCTGCAAGTTTCGATGGCTAGGGTCCAGTCGCCAGTCCTTCTTCTTGTGCAGTCTTTCTCACTCTCTTTTCAATCTCATCCCTTATCCTCCGGACCCCTCAATCGATCAGCCCTCCGATCCTAAAAAAAACCCCTCAGCCTCGCAGTAAGAATCGCTCGTTAGCTCCTTGTGCCGGGTCGAGTCTCGTACGCGCCTCGCGTAAGATTTAGAGGATACGGTGCCCACCAGTAAGAAGACCGATAATGGGCAACGCTCCGATGAAGAAGTCCCCGTTCAAGTCCACTCACCAGTCTCGAAAGGTGACATGTGAGAAGTGTGGGGAGACCTTTGATCGTTTCTTCTATGAGAAGATTCACAAGGGCGTTTGCAGTGGGAAAGGAGCGCTGGCGCCAACTGCGGCGAACAGGTTTATTCGCGGCAAAGCATAGCCCGATAAGCCCATTTTCAGCCCTGATTCCGGATCCAAGCCGACGATTTCCAGAACGGGAAAATCCACGCTGATCCCAAGGGGAACACACGGGTATCGAGAAACCCGAGACAAGCCCAGAACACCGCTTCCTCAAGAAAACAAGCCCGAATCGGTTTCAGACAGAAAGAGGATCTGGAAAATAAATTCGTATAACTTTTGCAGGACCCCCGTGTGAGAGAGCGGCCCCCGCCGGACGCAGGTGAAAGTAACCCCTGCGTGCGTTACATGAACGGTTTTTCCAAGAACGCCTCCTCGGGGAATTTCTCCGGAATTAAAGTTGAAGTGGAACCGTGAACATTGCCAACAACATGCAAGCCACAATCGAACCGGTTGCCAAACTCAACAACGCAGTCATGATTCCATGCCTCGGACTAGGCGTATACCAGTCGCCTCCCGGACAGACAACCCAGAGAGCAGTAGAATACGCGCTGAAGATAGGCTATCGCCATATCGACACTGCACGGATCTACAACAACGAATCAGACGTTGGCACCGCCCTCCGCAAGAGCGGCATCAAGAGAGAGGAGGTTTTCATAACGACCAAACTCTGGAACAGCGACCACGGATACGACAAGGCTCTACGTGCATGCGACGAGAGTCTGAGACGCCTCGGATTGAAATATCTCGACCTCTACCTAATCCACTGGCCCGTCCCAGAGATCAGAAACGAGAGCTGGCAAGCACTCACACAGCTCTTGAGAGATGGAAAATGTCGATCCATCGGTGTCAGCAACTACACAATCCAGCATCTAACAGAGCTATTTGACAAATCGGAAATCGCTCCCATGGTAAACCAGGTGGAGTTCAGCCCCTTCCTCTACCAGAAACAACTCCTAGACTACTGCGAGAAGAACAAGATCCAGGTTGAAGCATACAGCCCGTTGACCCAGGGCGAAAAGCTCAACCATCAAAAAATCCAGCAGATCGCCAAAAGACACGACAAGACCCCGGCTCAGGTATTGATACGCTGGAGTCTCCAACACAACCTCGTAACCATACCAAAGTCAGTCAGAGAAGAGAGGATCAAAGAGAACAGTCAGGTGTTCGACTACAACCTCACAAACGACGACATGAGGATACTCGACTCGCTAAACGAGAACTTTCGCAACTCCTGGGACCCGACAAACGCGCCGTAATTGTTCCCAAACATAGACCCAGCCATACCCGCGCACCGTCCAGGACAAAGAATATCCACTGAAGCAGGTGCTCGGAATATTTCTAGCGCAAGCCTCCGAGATCTCTCGTAGTCTCATCCAATCTTTCTGCCTGTTCAAATCTGTTGAATGATATAGTGACTCTTCTGGGAGGGTTTTTTCGAAAAACATGTTGAAAAAGACAACAATCGCGGCACTGGTGATAGCCATTCTCGGCATAACCAGCGTTGCCCACGCAACAACAACAGCCAGCACAACCTTCCAGACACCCGTAAACGTCCAGACCTCAATGACCACATCCGGCTGCGACAACTCTCCCGGACCACAGATCACCCTTCAAGGAGCAATGACCGTCGGAGGAATCGGCGTCCAACTCTTGTTCGAAAACAACCTCGCCGGAACCCACACATTCACAGTCGAATCCACCGCAACAGCAACTGTGATACCCGCAGGCCAAAGCGTGACAATACCCAAACAGCCCGTCCTAGGCGGAACTGGCGGAAATCCCTTCATATCAATCCAGTTCGTAGACAACCACAACAACCCACTATCCAACACAATCATCCTCGGACGCTGCGTCCAAGGACTCTTCAACACATCTGTTGACCTTTCCATTCCAGCAACCGCTACGACCCAGGTCTCCGCCGGAAGCTGCGACAATCACGGCTCGACCATAAGCCTCACCGGACAAATGTCACTCACCGGGATCAACGCCAACATCATCTTCAGCAACAACGAGAACCGAGTCGGAGGACCCCACCAGAATACACAGCCCACAGCTGTAAGCGTCGTACTAATCCCAGCAGGACAGACAATTCAGTTCGCCAAACAACCCCCTCTCGGAGGAGCAGGAGGAAACCCATGGATATTCCTGACATTCCTGGACGGACGCGGCCAGCCAGTCAGCGATCATATACTGCTGGGCCGCTGCGTACAACTCTAAGACAAGCCTACACGAGAAACCCATTCACAAACCCCTTTTTCTCTTTACAATAAGACGTAGTTGCGAGCACGGACCCCCGTGCAAAGCGTGGCGTCCCTCCCACCTCCACCGGGTCGCCGCGGACACGAGCGTGACTTGTCGCCCGGAGTCCCAACCGTCCCAGTTACCTTGAAAGAGGAGCGGCTATTCTTTCTTCCCGCTCTACTCTACTTATCCGGCGACCAACCATCATTTACCGTATGATCTGCGCCGAGTGTCGAAGAGACCTCGAAGACGTGGACAAGGCCGACGACTCCAACCTCTTCCTCTGCGGACTGTGCCATGAAAAAGAGAGAGTCCACTGGAAAATACTACTATCAACAGACATGGAAGAACAAGCGTTCCTCGCTAGGACGCTCAGGGTGATCGAGAGAGCCGATCAATCCCGTCCAAAAGAGTATGGAAAATTGCCATCCAAGCTGAGGTAGGAAGGTCCGGCAATCCGATTAGTCTAGCTCGAAGTTGTCTAGAAGGCTTTGCCGCAGGACCCGCAAAACCTTGTCCCAGCCGCACTCCGCGCCCCACACTTACCGCATACAATTCCCTGCATCTGAGGAGGCTGCTGCTGGACCATACCGCCCATCGGCATCACCGGCGCCATCCCCGCGTAGCCTGTCGAGAAGGGCGTCTGGAACCGTGAAATATTCGACCGTATGATCCCGTAAGCCTTCTCCGCATCGCTGTTCGGAAGATCAGCGAGATTCAAAGGATCACCGCCAAACCTCAACGTAATCTTTACAGTTGATCGGAGTATTCCCTTGTCGAGAATCGCATTCGCAACATCCGTATAGTTAAAATCAGTAAAATCCTTCTTCAAACCCAGATCATGCGGGTGACGCAGAATAATCCGCTGCGAAGTCAAGACCACAGAGTCAATATTGATCTTTGGATGATAGATCTTCTGCTGAATGTACAATTCAACCTGCTCGCCGGGACCGAGAACACGAACGATATCTGAAGGAACATTTGCCAAATATTAGACCTTCCAGCCAACCTCAATAACAATCGGTAATATCTGTTTTCCAGTACCAAACCAGAAGCCCTGAAAGGGTCAGGCTAGGAGGCTGGCTGTAGCCTTCGTAAGCTTCCGTATCTCCTCTTCCAACGGATCCAGTTCCATCTTCTTGTACTGGAAAGGAACACCGACGACCATACAGAACCACTCAGCCATCTCCCTAGCATCAGGAAAGACGAAGACAGTTCCGTCCATAGTCGTTACCGTCCAGCCGTTCTCCACCTGATCAATCTTGTAAGACAACTTGATGGTCCGAATAGTAGAAAACTTGTCCAAGTCTGCCCACCATCCTCCAAGATCAATCTACGAGCCCAGAAACAGCTCGACAGACCGGTCGTGCTCGCCTCACGATAGGCCTCGCTCTACCGGCAATATGAGAATGGTGTTCCCTCTCCGGTCATGGTCATAGAACCCCTTTTCTAGGCAGAGTCGGACCTTCAGACGGTTACCAGAGAGCTGAGGGCTGGGCTGGATTACTCGCGCAATCGCTCGACACTGAAAGGCTTCAGCATCCCTTCCAACCAGAGACCCGCGAGGTTCTCCTCACGTGGAACCCATTCCAATCGGACTGGGCCAATCTTCTCGATCAAGTCTCTTGCGTTGTTGCTCAGCTCAATGAGCTTCTCGTCTTCAACCCGCCACTCTCCATTGACCTGGTTTACTACAAGCTTTGAGTCCGAACGAACGAGAGCCTCACCGATGTTACCTCGGCCTTTTCCGGTCGTCTTCTCCGCGATCAGCTCTAGTGCCTTGAGCAACGCATAGTACTCTGCCTCGTTGTTAGTTCTGTCTCCGATCGGCTGCCAGTAGATTCTGAATTTTCCACGGTCAACAGCATCGGACTCCGCGTAGGCAATTGCAATTTTCGCCTTTCGAGGTAGGCTATTCTGCTCGTTTCCCTGACTCTGTCCATCGACATAGTAGACTGACATATTGTATTCCCGTCTACAACGACCTAGTTAGAAGGTCCAGCCGAACATCCGCATGATTATCGGCGTAATGTCGGCCTCTATCAAGCCCGCAATGAAGAAGAGAGGCGCGAGCCCGACGACAACATACACGGCCAATCGTAGAGTCCTTGACAGATACGCATCATTCTCCAGACCACGCCGGAACTTTGCCTTCCAAGCCGCATATCCCAGCCTAATCCCCACAGATCCTGACAAGACAAACGAGGGAATCTCGATAATTCCATGCGGCAGAATCAACGCCGAAAACATTGCCAGGCTCGGTGACAGCTGCGGTCCCACGATCACCCCCAGAGTGAAACCGGTGAACAATATCGTAAGGAAGCTTGGAGCCGCAAATCCCAACCCCGAAAGCGCAGTAGCAAAAGAGACAAACCAATTGTTGAGAAAAATAGCGAGGCCTAGAACGGGCGTCGCAGCGCTAAATTCTCGGAAGTCAGGATTGCCGTGTCCCGGCTGAGCACCAAGGCTCAACAAACTGCTCCCTACCCCGCTAACAGACACGTTGTAGCCGAGATAGATTCCGATCACAAAAGCCGCGAGAGAGGTAGCATGAAAGGGAAGGTTTCTAGGTCCAATCACAAACCCCGTCCCTTCTCCCAGGCCAGCTCTTATCTTGAGCCAGATCGCACGCGGCAGTTTGTGGACTACATCTTCCCAAATCGGGTTGGATATCTGGAACGGCATCTCCGCAGCCGACAGTCCCGCGTGGTAGTAGATCATCGATTTTGTCAAGTGAAGCATCGGTGTGAGTAGGAAGCTCAGTGTCACCGTGAGGAACGCTGCAGCGAGCGTCACCCCTAACCCCCTCGCCAGATATCCGCTAGGCGAGCAACCAATCCTGCAGAACCGTTTACGTTCGCAGCTGAGGCTATTATCAACAAGAACCCTATCGACGCTGGACCCCAGGTAACGAGGTTCGACAGCAGCAGGGTCCACGCCATTGACTTCCATCTTTTGGAGCCATTGGATAAAACCGAAGACATTGGGACGTTCTCGCTGTTCCAAGCCTCTAGGTATATTCCGTACTCGGAAGAGTACACCCAACCTCCCCCCAAAACCGCAACGAGAAGGAGTGTGACAACCACTGCTGTGGACAAGGGAATGTTCGTGAGCCAAAACGCGGGGTTCAGAAGAACGCCGACCAATCCCGAATTGGGGGACAGAATTGAGGCTAGGAGTAGTGCAAGTTGAGGGTTGGCAGGGTCATTGATTAGGAGTAGCATTACAGCGAGAGTTACAACGCTTTGGAGAATAAGTGATAGCGCGGCTTGCAGCATTGAGGGAATCATGATCGCGGGGTGTTTCCTCCAAATCCAATAGGACCTCTCAATGATCCTGTCGAAGAAGACTCTTTTCAAACCGAGAAAAGCGTTTCTTGACATCTAGCCAAATCCCATCCCACCACTGGTAGAATCCGGCAGGGCCCGGAGCATGTCAGCTTCGAGTTGAGAATGGTAATGGAAGTGGTCAGTTGGATCCCTGATGGATAGGTCGATCCAGAAGAGGGAGAACGCACCGACCGTCAAGTAGATCAGAATGAGGGAGCCAGCGAGGCCAAGAACAAATGCAGAGAAGAGTTCGACTATTGAAAGGATGACGAGAGCGAAGCCCAAAGTATCGTGTGTACGAACTGGAGTATTTCGAACAAGGACGCCTTGGGTTCCTGTATTTTTTAGTGTTCTGTCCACGTCTTCCAAGACCACGCTCTCTAGGCGACTGTGTTTCGCGAGGTCTCGTGAGAGGCGCCACAGTGAGACCGCCAGAAAGATCCAGCCGACAAAAGGAATCAAGGAGAGGAGTGCCCAAAGCACTGCGCTTCTCTCTCGTTCGCTCCGACTCAGCTTGTAGAAGCCTTCTTCGGCCGAGTTCAAAGTGAGCAGGGCTTGTGCTCCGGATGCTCCTGATCGGGCCGCAAGAGAGCTAAGAGCACTTGAAAGCAACGCCTGAGTCCTTCCTGAGTGCTCGTTGGCCCTATTCACCAATCTGAACACTACGTAGGACCCTGCTGCTGATGCAGCTATCCCGAGGATGCCCAGCCCGCTAATTACGGGCGTAAGGCCACTTGTTCCTAATCCTGCTCCCGCGGACCACCAGGCAACGGCAAAGACTGCCCACAGGAGATAGCTTGCTAAGGGCAACAACAGCCACACGATCGGAATCTCAGCGTCAGTCTTCGTCCTCATTTGAACTAAGGCCGAAAGAGTCGGTTCCTGGCTAACTGGTTGAGGAGAGGTCATTCAGTCACCGACGAAATGTCCCTCCTAACTTGGAGATAGAGAAGGAATCGGAGGTGGTGATGGCGTCCCAGAGAGCTGAGCCATTATCGTGTCCTCGATCAGCATCTGTTGTCGGAAATGGTTGTTAGGGTCAGTTACCAGTACATAGACCCAGTATACTCCGAAGATGCTTCCGGTTATCAGTGTCAGTACGAAGTAGAGAGCAAAACTTCTGTCTGGTATCGGCGGGTTTCTGTAGGGGAAGTTTATCGGCACACCTAGCGCGTTAAAGGTCCTAAGCATGTCATTGATGAATAGGTCCTCTCTTCTCTCATGCTTGAAAAAGTCCTTCATAAGAAAATAAGCCGTGTAGAGCCAAACGAAGCCGTAGAGTAGTGCATACAGGGTAGCATTTTTCTCAGTCTCCTCAAGTCGCGCTTCTCTCACATTCCTGTCCATGTTGTTAAGTAGAATCGAGACATCGACGCCCTTCTTTGCGGCTATCTCCTTCGCCATGCTGATGATGTCTTCCTGCAGGAGAATCTGCCGGTTGAAGTGAGTGTTACGGCGACTCACCAGCTTGAAGATCAATACGGCGACCAGAACCAAGACCACGAAATAGAGAAAATACAAGAGAAATATTGATCCAACCAGCGCGGCACCAAAGGCTGAGGTTCCTGTGGTGGTAGTTCCGGAGGGTCCTACGGAACCGATGGCTGAAAAGATGGCTGCGAACACAACGACGAACACGACCACTCCGACTATGACCGGTAGAAGTGGAACTATGGCCCAGGCACCCGACATCTGCTTGTCGCTTTCGAGCCGTGTTCGTAAGTCACGCCTCAAGTTCTCCAGCGGGATGCTCAAGATTGTGACTCTTCTGAGATCGGGCGAGAGTCTATTTTTCTATTTAAGACAATGGAACATGGCACAAGTCGGCATACGCGATTGGGAAGTCCCAGTTCGTGGTTCCTCAGCTTGCTCAGTCTTTAAATGACCGGTAGCTTTGGAGTTCGTTTTGTGCGGCCGTGGTCTAGCCTGGTCTATGATATCAGCCTGCCAATCCTAGGCTTAGCAGAACGCTGACGACCCGGGAAACCGCCTTGACAGCGGTTCGGGAGTTCAAATCCCGGCGGCCGCACCATCAAGAAAACAGCTGACGCGAGTCCAAACCAAAGATGAACGACATAGGCTCAATCCTATTACCCGCGACTGGAACCATGTAAAGTGGCATGTCCAATCCTCTGGTTCTGCATCATGAGAAGATGGGTGCCCAGCTGGAACAAAGCCGGATTCCACTATCCTACACTAGTCCAGCTAAAGAATACTGGGCCGTTCGAGACCATTCAGGTCTAGCTGATCTTTCACACCTCGGCCTACTACGAATAACAGGTAAGGACAGGCTATCCTTCCTCAACGGACTACTCACCAACGAAGTCTTGAAGCTGAACGAAGGGACAGGCGTCCGCTCGGCACTTCTCAACACAAAAGCCAGAGTCCTAGCTGACCTCTACCTCTATGCAAGAGAAGGTGATCTTCTCATCGACACCGGTGATGCTCCTGCAGCCGGGATTAGAGATACCTTCGACCGCTTCATCATTACCGAGGACGTACAAGTCAAAGACATTACCTCTGAATTTGTTCACCTAACAATGCAAGGGCCGCAAGCGACTGAGAACGCGAAAGAGTTGTTCGGCACCGCATTCGCAGACATAAAGCCATTGCAGCACAAAATGATAGGCCCTACCATGATCGTCGTCCGCGACCGGACCGGTCAATCTGGATACGATATGATCATTCCAAATGACGAGGCTGAGGCAGTTTGGCAAGGCTTCCTGCTCAAAGGAGTAACCCCAGTAGGGCAAGATGCGCTAGAAATTCTCAGGCTCGAAGCAGGATACCCAAAATATGGGGTTGACGTAGACGAGAATACAATAATCCTAGAAGCTGGATACAAAGACGCCATCAGTTTCACCAAAGGATGCTATCTCGGTCAGGAGGTTGTAGCCCGAGTCACTCACATTGGCCGGGTAAACAAGAACCTCGTCCAGTTTCAAACCGAATCTGATCACGTACCGGGCCCAAAGTCGAAGCTTCAAGCAAGCGGCAAAGAAGCAGGATACGTCACCAGCGCCGCATACTCCCCCGGACTGAAAGCCGTCGTAGGTCTGGGTTATGCCCAGCGAGACTTTGCCAAGGAAGGAACCAAGCTAGTCGTAGAATCAGACAGGGGCCCACTGCCGATACTAATAACCAAATTGCTCTAGTTCTTGTTGCCTAGCTGCTTGAAACATGGGAGATGCCAAACTTCTAGTTGTGTAGAGGAGGTCTTCCGGAACACGACCGTTTGCGTGTCGAACGAAATATTCTTCCTGCACCCCACACAGAAACTGCCCGCTATGTTAGGGGTGTTTGTGAAAGTGATCCTCATATTTTCGGACTCTTGTCCAAGCTTTTGCAGCTTGCTGTCAATGTAGGCTCTGAAGGCACTGACCTCGTTGTTATGAGGGTTCACCTGCAATATCTCGTTGATCGCCTCGTCAGCGTCTCCTAGAACTTTGACTATCTCTTGGAAGCGGCCAAGCATTTGGTTTGTCATGGCGCCATCAACCATCAACACACCTTCTCCTAACGGCTGAATCGGACGCGGCAACGCGCTGAGCTCACTGCTTATGCTATCTGCAATCTTGTAGCAGAAATACGATCGGAGAAAGAGAAGCCCTTCAGAAGCGGGATGGGCGTTCAATCCGTCGTTGACAACCTCTAGCGCTCCAGTAAAGTTAGAGCCTTCAGCCTCCTTCATAGCCGGTTCGACAAAATGCTTAGTTTCTTCGGGCGTGCACTTCAGCGGAACGTTGAAGGCACCTGCAGTCGTTACCAAGGACGAACAAGCCTTAAGACGGGCGGAACGAAAAAATGTCTTCCGTGCCCCTCAAACCACGCCTAGAGTACTATGGTCCGCGTGGACTCTCGACGAAGAATCCGTGAAGACTCCCGAGACGGATGCTAACTCGACGATTTCCGAAGTTTCTCTTCGATGCTCTTGAGTTCGCCGTGTTCCTTTATCCTAATCTTCACATCCATGCTAAACGCGAGTCCGAGCTTCCGGAGGAATGCATACAGCTCTTCTCCTGAAATGGGGCCTCTCAGCCTTCCTTCGGCGACGAGGGAAGCGATACTTGACTCCAATCGTTCGATTTCAGCAGGATAGTGTCTACGTGCAGTCTCCATCACTTCGGTACCCCTGCCAGCAAGGATTTTCCGAACGATGTCTCGTGGAGGTTCTGTCGGTTTTGGCGGTGGAGCTGCGGCCGGTTTGTTCTGGGACTGTAGCAATCTCCGGCGGAGTTCCAGAGCTCGCTTTTGTCTCTGAAGTTCCAAATCGGAGGACATCAGTCTAGACCATTCAAGAGAGAAATTCGGACCTGGTCTACATAAGGCTAGTTTTGGGAAAAGTTCCTCTCGACGCAGTCTCCTTCTCGTAGTCGTAGATTGCTCTCGCGACAACTGTCCACGCCTCTAAACCCTGATCATGAATTCGGTAGCATTCCTTCACTTTGGAGAGGGCGTCTTTGGAAAAGTGTCCTCTTGGAAACCCTCCTACCAGCAACACAGGATTGTGTAATTCTGCCAATCTCGAAGCTACTTCGTTCATGCGTTTGGGGAGCCCCTTTGTTGTTAGCGCTATGACCACTCCTGATATTTCGCTAAGTAGATCTCCAAGGGACCCGGGCTTAATCGACATAAGCGGACGCCCCGTAGGAGGAACAGCCTTTTCTTGGTGGAGTTGTTCGAGTAGTGATGTGAATCGGTCAGTGTTCCTCGGAAGCCTTGCCTTCGAATCGACATTAATGATATTGTTATCCCTCGTATGCACGTAGCATCTCAATCCACCTGTCAGGTTAAGCGGCGAACCTAGTGCGAGCAGCAAGGAGAGATGGGCGATGTCTGGACGCCCCCTCCCAATCCCACGGGGTCCCAGCCGGAGGATGGCCGAGTGATGATAGGTCTGGTCTAATACTAGGGAGTGGGGGTCTTTTCTTTTCCTTTGCGCCCAATTTAAGATCGCGGGGTGGTCGACCAGTTCATTAGGCACAAGCTCTATCGAGGACTCTGCGAGAATTAGTGACAGAACCAACGCGGACCAGTCATTCGTCGCTAGAGCTAGGTTATGAGTTTCATGGGAAATAGGCCCACGAGGCGAAACTACGGAAAGATGCGGTCGGCCGTAGCAACGGTCGCACGTGAACGGATAGATATTCTTCTCCGTCAGGCGGAAGAAGTCCTTGCGAAGGATGTCAAGTTGTCTAGGAGGTATGTTGGACTCGCCAGGAAGATTTCGAAGCGGACCAAGGTCAGGATTCCACGAGAGAAAAAACATTATCTTTGCAAGAACTGCGGCCAGCCCCTAGTTCTGGGAAAAAACGCGCGAATCAGGCTTCGCCCTATCAATTCAAGAGTCATCATTTCCTGTCTCGCCTGCGGTGCAATTCGAAGGTATCCGTGTAGAAAACTAGGTTAACCACCACATTTTTTCGATGAAGCCTTATATTACGCTACCCTCGCCTTCCCGACGAAAATCTAGAACCCACTGAGGACATTACCATAATTGCCTACGGTCTTCGAAGTCCCGGCCGAGGAACTGATCAATAGGTTAGCCAAGCATCTGAAAGAAAGTGTGAGCGACATTACGCCTCCGCCTTGGACGGAATTCGCGAAGACTGGAGCTCACAAGGAGAGGCCTCCACAGAACCCGGATTGGTGGTACTTCAGATGTGCCTCGCTTCTCCGAAAAATGTATGTCCGAGGCCCCGTCGGGGTTTCCCGTTTGCGCGTTCAGTACGGAGGACGTGTGAGCCACGGGAACCGGCCGGCTCATCATGTACCCGCGGGAGGTTCCGCCATCAGAGAACCACTTCAACAGCTTCAGAAGGCAGAACTCGTCGCAGTGGATGGAAAGAAAGGCCGGAAGCTAACGAGGGAAGGAATCGCGCTCCTAAACCGCACAGCAGCTGAAGTTGCCAAGGAATTGAAAACCCGGCCTCAAGAGGCCCCAAGTTAATGTCCAATGGAGACTACACGGACGAAGAGCTTGAAGCATTACGTCGACGAAGAATAGCCGAGATGCAAAGGTCAGCCTACGATGAACAGCGTCGTTCACAGGCTCAGCAACAAGTGGAGCGTCAGAAACAATCAATTATTCGCCAAATCCTCACGCCAGAAGCAAGGCAGCGGCTTGCCAATATTCGAATGGTCAAACCCGAGTTCGCCGAGGAATTGGAAATGCAACTCATACAGCTCGCTCAGTCAGGACGGCTTCAAACACAGATTACGGACGAACAACTGAAAAAAACACTGGTCCAGTTACAGTCGCAGAAAAAAGAAATCAAGATCAGGAGAGCATAAGATGGCACGCCACAAACCTTCAGGAAAGAAGAAGCACCTATCTCATGCTCTGAAACAAGCTCAAGCCGTTCCCTCGTGGGTAGTAGCCAAGACTGAGGGCAAAGTCAGGAGAAACCCGAAGCAGCGACACTGGCGAGAAACGAAGATCAAAGTGTAATGTAGATGACGAAAAAGGAAGTTGCGCTTGAAGACGATGCTGAAATAGAACCGTCTACACAGACGGATCTCGCTAGGCCCGAGGCCGGAAAAGCAGAATCGACAGAAGAGGAAACGGAAGGGCTAGAATCAGAGGCGAAGGCACCCGAAGCCCCAGAAACTCCGGGAGTTGAAGAGGCTGCTGAGGAAGAGGAGGAGATAGAGATCGTTGAAGAGAAATTTTACGACCTCAATCTACGTCGTATTTGGACAGCTCCCAGGGAGAAACGAACGCCTAGAGCGGTAAGATATGTCAGACAATATGCTGCCCAAAGAATGAAAACTGATAACGTCTCGTTAAGCGAGGAGACAAACAGTCTTCTATGGAAGAGAGGAATCAGCAAACCCCCGCGAAAGATTAGGATTCGAGTCGTCAAAGACAAAGAAGGCAAGGTTATCGTGTTTCCGGGTGAGGGAAAATGAATAGTGCCTGTCATTCTCTCTGACATCTTCGGGGATCCGAACGTCGGAATCTTCTCCTTCGCGAACGACAAGATAGCAATCTTGCCTGCCGGCATTTCTCACAAGAAGATTAGCAGCTTCCACGACACACTGGGAGTAGAACCCTGTTCAGTGGGAATCGCAGAATCCAGACTTGTCGGAATCTATGTCACGGGTAACTCCAACGCCGTCCTAGTTCCCTACATTACCACGAAAGACGAACTAAAGCAACTCCGCTCTACAGGAACACACATCGAGATTATAAGAGAGAAAAGAACAGCACTGGGCAACATAATACTCTGCAACGACAATGGTGCCATAGTCGACCCACGACTCAAACACAATACAATTAGAGAACTCGAAGAAACGCTTGTAGTCCCTGTCCGGCCTTCCACAATCGGAGGACTTCCCCATGTTGGTGCATTGGCAACAGCTTCAAACAAGGGAGTCTTAGTGAACCCAATAATAACCGACAATGAGAGTAGGACCATTTCAGATGTTCTCGGCGTTCCCGTGTCAAAAGGGACCATCAACTCTGGGGTTCCATACCCCAAAGCCGGACTGGTGGTAAACTCCAGAGGCGCAATAGTTGGGTCCCACACACTGGGCTCCGAACTTATCACTCTAAGCAACGCTTTCCAAACGGATTAGGTTAAGTACCGCCCATTCGCAAACTCGGATATTCTAGGAAAAAGGCTACCACATTGAGTCAGGTGAGACGATTCAAGATAACAGGCGAATTGCGCAAGGGGGGAGATAAACTTCCATTCACCAAGGATATCAGAGCGGTCAAAAAAGAAGACGCCTTACAACACCTCTATTCTGACATGGGGAGCCGTCACAAAGCACGACGGTTCGAAATAACAGTCAAACAGATTGAGGAATTATCTGAACCAGAGGCCGCCTGATGGCGAGTTCGAAGAAGCAGATGTCCGCACCTCGAAACCTAGACGAGGAAATGCGCCAGCTTCTTGTCGAGATCAGAATGCTGGAGGGGTCAGCCAGAGTTCTCTCGTCAAGACTTGATATTGTCACAGGGGCTCTCTCCGAGACACAGACCGCTAAGCAGACTCTAGAAGGCACGAAAGAGTCCGGAAAGGACGTCGAGATGCTCATTCCAATAGGCTCCGGCTCTTTTGTCAAGGCGAAGCTCGAAGACCCTCAGCATATCATAATCGGAGTTGGGGCGGGCGTCTGTTTGGAAAAAACTGTAGAGGACTCAATTAAGGATCTCAACTTGAGAGCGACCGATCTCGACAAGGCACGAATCAATGTTACACAACAGCTGAACCAGATCATTAACCAAACCGAGGACTACAGAGCCCGCCTGGAGGATCTAGCTCGCAGGAAAAGCGGTGGGCCGGTAGAGATTGTTTGACAAGCTCAGAGCCCAGTTTTCCAACTTCTACGACCGCGTAACCAAGGCAGAGCTCCAAGGAAAGGATCTGGACAGAGTTTTAGACGAGTTCCAGCTTTCGCTGGTGGAAAATGATGTCGCGGTCTCTGTTGCAGATTACGTAGCAACCGAATTGAAAGAGAAGCTGAAAGACGTTCAGTTCGCCAGATTCTCAGATCCCAGAGGAAGGGTAAAGGCCATTCTAGGCGACGTACTACTATCAGTACTAGATAGAGCTGGACGACTCGACATCTTCGAGCTAGTTGAAGAGAAAAGGAACGCCGGAGAGCCCGCGATAATCGTGTTTGTAGGCATCAATGGAACGGGGAAAACAACAAGCGTCGCAAAACTCGCACACATTCTCCAGAAGAAAGGCCGGACTTGTATACTCGCTGCAAGCGACACTTACCGCTCAGGTTCAATAGAACAGCTTGAAGAGCATGCGAGAAGAATCGGAGTAAGAATGATAAAACATCAATACGGGGCTGATCCAGCTGCTGTAGCGTTTGACGCGGTCAACTATGCACGAGCGCATGGGATAAACGTGGTTCTAATAGACACCGCGGGTCGGATGCAAACAAACCAGAACTTGTTGGAAGAGATGAGAAAGATCGTTCGAGTTACGAAACCAGACTTGACGATTCTGGTGGTTGATGCCCTCACTGGAAACGATGCAGTAGAGCAGGGCAAGGTCTTTTCCCAAGCAGTTAAGATTGACGGGATAATCTTGGCAAAACTCGACGCTGATGTCAAAGGCGGTAACGCGATATCTTTGTCCTACATAATGGGTCGTCCTGTGACCATGGTCGGAACAGGCCAGGGTTACGACGATCTGGAGCCATTCCAGCCCCAGACTATCGTAAGAAACCTAGTTGAATGAAGCGAATCTAGTGTAGTACCCGGGCGAAACCTTGGTAAGGAAGAGTCAGACGTTTTAGTGTATTTACTGCGGGGTTTCTAGGGGAATCGTAAGCTTCTGGTCAAGCTGTTTCCTAAGGTCTTCCATAGTCGGGAACCGACCTTGTTGGTGCTTCGAGAAGATAAGCTGGCCATCAAGTACAACGTCAAAGACTCCTTTGTCTGCCGGCTTCAGCGAAACCGTCAGTTTCCGGTTCAGCGGCATGCCATAGGTCGCGAGAAGCTGATTTACCATGTCAATCGCCGTTGGCTGATGTCCACAGGGTTGGCAGTATGTTATTTCTAGGTCTACCATGTAGCTCAACTGTAGAATGTACGATTAGCGAGATTTAAACTCGTTTTCACCCCCAAGTTCGATAAGAGGGCGCGAGTCAGCGGGTTCTTATAAGAGGAGAATCCTCGACGCGAAACGGTCGCGGAGAAGTATCAAGAGCCTTGGTGGGCCTGAAAGGAAGAGACATTCTCTCGTTAGTCGAATTATCTGCCAGAGAAATCGATCTAATCCTAAAGCACTCTGCGGTATTGGCAAGACGAACGAGAATTCCACAACAACTCAAAGGAAAGACGGTGGCCTTGATATTTCAGAAACCCTCAACAAGGACCCGGGTTTCCTTCGAAACAGCAGTCGCGCAACAAGGGGGCCATCCCATTTATCTGAGTTGGAACGAGATGCAACTGGGACGAGGAGAAACGATTTCGGATACTGCTAAGGTCTTGGATAGGTATGTCAACGCGATAACGGCACGTGTCTACTCGCATGACGACCTTGTTGTTCTCGCTGAGAATGCGGAGGTGCCCGTCATCAACGGTCTCTCTGACAAACACCACCCGTGCCAGATTCTGGCGGACCTGCTGACACTTATCCAGTACAAGAAACGACTGAAAGGCCTGAAAATAGCCTACGTGGGCGACGGAAACAATGTCTGCAACAGCCTCTTGATAGGCTGCGCCAAGACAGGGGTTGACATTGCAGTCGCTAGGCCCCGAGGTTATGGCCCGGACCCAGAAGCAATCAAACATGCCGAAGAAGCCGCCAGAACGTCCGGAGCAACAGTTAGCATTGTGGAAGACCCTGAAGAAGCAGTAAAGGGAACAGACGCGATTTACACCGACACGTTCGTTTCAATGGGCATGGAGAAAGAAAAGGATACACGACTATCGACGTTCATTCCAAAATACCAGGTCACTAGGACACTGCTCTCGCATGCTAAGCCCGGAGCGATATTCCTTCACTGCCTACCAGCTCATAGGGGCGAGGAAGTAACCGAAGACGTAATCGACGGCTCCCAATCAGCGGTTTGGGACGAAGCCGAAAACAGATTGCACACGGCCAGAGGACTTCTTTCACTCATCCTGTAGTCAACCTTACAATGGAAGCCTCCTCGGGTCCAGCGATCATTGCCATCGCCTCTCACTTCTCAAAAGGTGGAAGATCGAGGTTGAAAAGTGCTAAGGACGCCATGACACTAGCATAGTTAAAATAGGAAGGGCCGGCTCCATCGAAGTCCGATCCATAATCGAGGGCTAGCAATGGGCATTGGAAACTTCCTTCAATCCGCGAGACGACTATTTCACGTAGCCCAAAAGCCGGACTGGCAAGAGACGAAACTCAATATCAAGATTATCCTGATAGGCGTGGCCATTGTCGGGGGCATTGGGTTCGTGCTCAGGATCCTCTTCTGGGTTGTCGGACTTTACCAATTGCCGGCTAGCCAAGCTGCTGCAGGACGATAGAAGGGCGAGATCGTGGCCACCCAAACTCAGAAGACTTCGATATACGCAGTCCGCACAACCAGCGGGCAAGAAAGAACCGTAGTGGACCTCATGGCCAGCAGGATTCAACCCAAGAAACTGCCCATCGTGGCAATACTCGCACCGGAAGTGATCAAGGGCTACATCTTCGTCGAGGCAATGGGACCACATTTTGTTGACGAGGCGATAGCTGGGACAAGACACGCGCGAACCAGAACAAAAGGCGTCGTCTCTCTCGCCGCTATCGAACGATTCATAGTAACGAAACCCGTAATCGAAGAGCTTAGCGTGGGCAACCTCGTTGAGGTTGTCGGTGGACCTTTCAGAGGTTTGAAAGCAAAGATCACACACGTCGACAAGGTCAAACAAGAAGTCGTTATCGAGCTCCTGGAGGAGGGCTTCGCGACACTGCCCATAACAGTACATGCAGACTATGTAAAGCTCGTAAGTAGAGGAGAGGTCGAGGAAGCTGGCCGACAAGAAAACAGTTGACGCGATAATCGACGGCGGCAAAGCCACGGCAGGCGTTCCGCTCGGTCCCCAATTAGGACCCCTCGGAGTCAACATTCTGCAAATTGTGAACAAGATCAACGAGCTCACAAAAGCCTACGCGGGAATGAAAGTCCCCGTAAAGATCCTCGTCAACGTCGAAGACAAGAGCTTCGAAGTTGAGATCGGCACACCAACTACATCAGCCTTGATAGTCAAGGAATTGGGGGTCGAGAAGGGATCGGCAACACCTAAGGCCACCAAGGTCGGCAACCTATCTCCTGAACAGATTGTGAAGATTGCCCAGATGAAACGAACCGACAGCTACGCGCGAACCCTAAAGTCGGCCGTGAAAGAGGTCGCCGGAGCATGTGTGAGCATGGGTGTGACCGTAGACGCTAAAGAACCGAAGGAGTTCATCAAGAACCTCGATGCGGGTCAGTATGACGCGGCGCTAAAGGAATTACAATAGGAGAACGGTAAGATGCCCTTGTCTAAGGACTCAATCACAAAAGCACTAGGCGACGTGAGGAGCAAGACAGAGAAGAGAAAGTTCACACAGGCCATTGAACTATCGGTCAAGCTTCGCGAGATAGATCTGAAAAAGCCTGAGGGTAGGATCAATGAGAACCTCGAACTTCCGACGCCAGCAGACAAGGATTCGAAAGTCGCTGTGATAGCTGGTGGCGATCTCGCTGTTAGGGCCAAGAACGCAGGAGCCGACATTGTTATCGGACGCGAAGATCTTGACAAACTAGGTCGAGCGAAAAAGGAAGCTCGGAAGATAGCTCAAAGCTACGACTTTTTTGTCGCAGAAGCCCCATTGATGCCCCAGGTCGGAAAGACACTCGGACAGATTCTCGGACCTAGAGGCAAAATGCCAACACCTATCCCTCCCACGGCACCGATTGACGATATCATCAAGCGCCAGCGCCGCAATGTCCGGCTCAAGATGAAGGATCAGCCCGTAATCCAGGTCAAAGTAGGAACCGAGGACATGGCTGACGATGTCCTGGTGCAGAACATCCAGACGGTAATCTCGCGATTGGAGGCGAAGCTTGAGAAAGGTCCTAAGAACATCAAAGCCGTCTCGATCAAAGCCTCAATGGGACCTCTGGTAAAGATACCCCTGACCACGGCGGCATAAGACATGTCGACGACCCGAAAAGTAGCAGCTTGGAAGAAAGAAGCAATAGCCGAGCTGCAAGTTCTGTTGGAGAAGTATCCGGTCATAGCAGCTGCCGATCTGACTAAAGTCCGCTCATCCCAGATCCACGAACTACGAAAGCGTCTTCGGGACAGAGTCGCCATGGTGGTTACTAAGAACAATTTGTTGCGCAAGTCAGTGGAGCTGTCAGAGTCCGGCCATGGAAGGGTGGGGGAGTTCGTCAAGGATCTCCAAGGGTCGAACATTCTCCTGTTCACTGATGTCAATCCTTACTCTCTGATCATACTGCTGGAAAAGAGCAAGGTCAGAGTACCTGCGAAAGCGGGAGACATTGCAACAGGTGAGATCATGGTCCCGGCCGGAAACACTGGACTGCCACCAGGCCCAGTAATCAGCGAATTCGGAGAAATCAAGGTCCAGACAAGAATCGAAGGGGGAAGCATTTGGGTTGCAAGAGACTCGGTGGTCGCTAGAAGAGGAGACCTCATCACGCCAAAAATGGCCTCAGTACTCTCCAAACTTGGACTGAAACCAATGGAAGCCGGGCTCACACTATCTACCGCATACGATAACGGAACCATACTGAGATCCGACGATCTAGTCCTCGACCTCAGCGCCTATCGAAACGACGTCTTCCAAGCAGTGAGTAATGCGTTTAGCCTCTCAATCGACGCAGGCTACGTCACCCCCGAGAACGCCCCGAGAATCCTAGGGAAGGGAATGAGAGAAGCGCTAGCGATCGCTGTTGAAGCGGGTTTCCTTGAAAGCGGTACCATCGAGCCGGTCCTCAGACGCGCGGTGATGAACGCAAACGCGTTGAACCAGAAGATTTCTAGCGCAACACCCGGAAACCCTTAAGTGTAGGAATTGACGCTCGACTAAAATCCAATCAATCCTGAGAAAAGAGGAAAAAGTCCAGTGAAGTATGTTTACGCTGCACTCCTGCTGCACTCATCAGCGCAGCCTGTCACAGAAGAAAACGTGAAGAAAGTCATAACCGCAGCCGGCAGTCAAGCCGAAGAATCCCAAGTCAAAGCCCTCGTTGCGGCACTTTCTGAAGTCAACATCGACGAAGCTCTAAAGTCGGCCAGCGTAATGGCTGCACCAGTAGCAGCTCCGGCAGCACCAACTGAAGCAAAGAAAGACGACAAGAAACCAGCCGAAGAAGAAAGGAAGAAGGAAGAAGAAGCGCTCGCAGGACTCGGGGCACTATTCGGTTAGAGAGTGAGCAAGGAGGTTCGCGGTATAGCTCCGCACTGTCTTCTCCTCGAATCGACAATCCTTTAGAACAGTTTTCCCAGCTAAGCCTCGATATTTCCAGAGCAATCCTAGAGGGATACGCTAGATGCCAGAAATAAACCCGGAAGAATTCGCCCTCCCCTACTTCAGAGAAATAGGCTTCATCCGAAGAAAATGTCCATCATGCGGAAGTAACTACTGGGGGGCTCCCGGACAGAATACCTGCGGCGAGGTTCCATGTGCACCATACTCATTCATCGGAACTCCCCCCACAAAACGACGCTACACCCTAGCGGAGATGAGGATTCAGTTCATGGACTATTTCGCCGAGCGAGGACACACTAGGATAAAGCCCTACCCGATTGTAGCGCGTTGGCGTAACGACGTCTACCTTGTAGGGGCATCGATCTACGATTTCCAACCCTACGCGACAGAAGGGACAATGCCTCCGCCTGCAAACCCGCTAGTCATCAGCCAGCCCTGCATCCGTTTCACGGACATCGAACAGGTTGGCGCCGCTGGCCGACACATGTCTATCTTCGAGATGGGAGGAGCACACGCATTCAATTATCCGGACAAGGTAATCTACTGGAAAGACGATACCGTCCGTTACCACCACAAACTCTTGTCCGACGTGATGGGGGTCCCCTCCGAGTCAATCACTTACAAAGAACACTTCTGGTCAGGCGGAGGAAACGCGGGCCCGGACCTCGAAGGGATAGTAGCAGGACTAGAAATATCGACACTGGTCTTCATGCAGTACAAAGTCCAAGGAGAAGAACTCATAGCGCTACCAATCAGAACAGTGGACACCGGCTATGGGATGGAACGATGGGCCTGGCTGTCCCAGGGCTCACCAAGTGGATTCCACGCAGTATATGGGCCCCTGCTCGCGCAGGTTATGGAGCTGGCGAAGGTCGACCTCGACGAGAACACGTTATCATCGCTTACGAGGTGGGCGGGAATCTACGGGGCCTCCAGTCGAGCCTCCAGGGAGGCATATATCGACGCGACAGCGCAGGAGACCGGCCGCGACAAAGACGCGTTCCGCTCCATCGTCCAGACCCTAGAAGCCGCATTTGCAATCACCGACCATACGAAATCGATCTCCTTCCTGCTAGCCGAAGGCGTCGTCCCGTCCAACGTAGGCGAAGGCTACCTAACCCGCCTCATCATCCGCCGAGCCGCGAGGCTAGCACGACAGATAGGAATCCTTGAGGAGATTCCCGGCATAATCGAGGGACAGGTCAAACTATGGGGTGGAGAATTCCATCTCCTCCGAGACATGAGAGGAGAGATACTAGACGGCCTGCAGATTGAAGTTGAGAAGTACGAGGAGACGATAAGCAAGGGGTCGGAAGCGGTTCTCAGACTTTCAAAGGAACTCTCGAGTCAAGGCGTTCGAAAAATCCCCACCGATCAGCTCGTTCTGCTATACGATTCCCAAGGCCTGGCTCCAGAGATCGTGAAGGAGAGCGCGGAGAAGGTCGGAGTCGAGGTCGACGTTCCCGAGAACTTCTTGACGTTAGTCGCGGAAAGACACTCAAAGCCAACCACCAGTCTTGAGGGGTCCTCCTCCGAGCCCGAATGGGAAGCGAAGCTAAAGGATCTTCCCGCAACCCGAGCGTTGTACTACGACGATGCCTATCAGACAAGCTTCCAAGCGAAGATAGTGGCGCGAGTCGCGGAAAACGCTGTCGTTCTGGACCAGACATGTTTCTATCCTGAAGGAGGTGGCCAGCCCGCCGACCACGGCGAGCTTCGGGTTGGCGATAAGAAGCTGAAGGTCACCAACGTCCAGAAGGTCGGAAACACTATCGTTCACTTTCTAGACCAGCCCATCGATCAAGATATCGATCTGGTTGAGGGGGAGATTGACTGGCAACGACGCCAGAACCTGATGCGTCACCATACCGGTACGCATGCCCTGATCGGGGCCGCGCGTAGAGTGCTAGGCGAGCACGTGTGGCAAGCTGGCGCACAGAAGGAAGTGGAGTCCAGCAGGCTGGACATCACACACTACCGGGAGATTAGTCTGAAGGAGAAGGAACGGATCGAAAAGCTAGTCAACCAAGTCATTCTGCGAGATCTACCCGTGCAGGTTACATGGATGGCCCGTGAGAAGGCGGAGGCAAAGTACGGTTATAGGCTCTATCAGGGCGGAGCGGTCCCAGGCTCCAAGATCCGAGTAGTGCGAATCCAAGGGTGGGATGCTGAGGCCTGCGGAGGAACACATTGCAAGAGAACCGGAGAACTAGGAGTCTTCAAAATCGAGAAAGCTAGCAAATTACAAGACGGCGTCGAGAGGATTATATTCTCAGCAGGCGAGCCCGCGCTGAAGCGGATCAATCAGCAGAGCGAAGCGCTTGCAAAAGCGAGCGAACTGTTGAAGACAACGCCAGACAAGCTTCCAGAGTCTATCAAGGCGATACTTGCTGAGAGAGATTCTCTAGAGAAAGAACTCGAAAAAGTTCACGCAAAGACTATGGAGGCCCATGTCAAGCAGCTCGGAAAGAAAGCGGTCATTGTCGGAACAGTCAGACTGATACTAGCGAAGACGGGGAAGAGAAGAGGTATTGATCCCGTTGAGGTTGCCAATCGGCTCAAGGAATCTGACCCCAAAATAATCGCGGTAATATTCGAAGTATCGGAGCGCGTTCAGGTCGTGGCCGCGGCTGGCAACGAGGCGGTGAAAGCGGGCATCAACTCTGGCCACATCGTGTCGGAAGCCTCGAAAGTTCTAGGCGGTGGAGGAGGAGGCAGACCTTTCTTCGCGACAGGCGGCGGATCTTCAAAGGACAGAGTGGACGAGGCCTTGAGGATCGCAGAACAGATCATTACAGAACAGCTCAGAATAGCAGTCCCAGCGGAGGGAATCAGTAACGCCGGCCAAGCTTGACTGGCACGCCTTGGAGAGAAAGTGGCAGAAGAAGTGGAACTGGCGCAAGATTCACGAAACAGACCCGGACCCTCGCAAGCCCAAGTACTATGTGACAGCAGCCTATCCCTACCCGAACTCTCCCCAGCATATCGGGCACGCGAGAACATACACCATCGCCGACGTCAACGCCCGATATCACCGTATGAAAGGCTACAACACTCTCTTCCCAATGGGGTTCCACTATACCGGCACTCCCCTCTTCGCTATGAGCAAGCGTCTACGCGAAGGCGACCCTGAGATCGTTCAGACTTTCACTAAGATCTACGGGATCCCACCAGCAATACTGGAAAAGCTGAAAGACCCGAAGTCTATGGCTTCCTACTTCCGGGAAGATATCAAGAAAGGAATGACGGAGATCGGGTTCTCAATCGATTGGCGCCGAGAGTTCACGACCATCGACCCATTATACAATCGATACATCGAATGGCACTTCCAGACCCTAAACCGGAAAGGCTTGATCACGAAGGGAACACATCCGGTCGCTTGGTGTCCCAACGACAAGAGCCCGGTAGGAGTTGTGGATACCATGGGAGATGTGGAGCCTGACATCGGAGAGTCCTACTTGGTCAAGTTCGAAAAAGATGGAGTGTTCTATCCTACTTCGACTCTGAGGCCTGAGACTGTATTCGGGGTCACCAATCTATGGGTCAACCCGGAAGCCACCTATCTCCGAGCTAGAGTTGACGGAGAGTCCTGGGTCGTCAGTAGGGAGTCTGTGGAGAAGCTTCAACACCAGAATCACAAAGTCGCCGTAGAACGTGAGACTCAAGCAAGCGAGCTGCTGTGGAAGACTGTCCGGAATCCGGTCACGGGCAACGAGATCCCGGTCTTCCCGGGAATCTTCGTGGAACCCGACAATGGCACAGGCGTTGTCATGTCCGTCCCAGGACACGCTCCCTATGACTTTCAAGCCCTGATATATCTCAAGGAGAGGTATAATGATTCAGGAGAGGCGGGACCGATTCTGCAAGCAACCAATCCAGTATCGATTATCAGACTTGAAGGCTTCTCCGATCTTCCAGCGGCCGATCTGATTCAGAAATTCAAGGTGCAAGACCAGAACGATCCACAACTCGTACACGCCACTCAGGAACTATATTCGAAAGAATTCCACGATGGCGTAATGAAGGAAAACACGGGCCGCTACTCTGGGATGCCTGTTGCTAAAGCCAGGGAGGCCATTGTCGAAGAACTGACAAGAGAGGGAAAAATTGAGACCTTACTGGAGCTGAGAAACGCCCCGGTAATCTGCCGGTGCGGAACCAAATGCCTAGTCCACATCTTGGAGAACCAGTGGTTCATCAACTACGGTGATCCTGAGTGGAAGAAGCTCGCCCACAAATGCCTCGACCAGATGACCATCCTACCGGAAGAGCTTCGAGCCGAATTCAACTACACGCTAGACTGGTTGAGGGAGAGAGCGTGCGCGCGTACAGTGGGCCTAGGAACGAAACTTCCATGGGACCAGAACTGGATCATCGAGGCTCTATCCGACTCAGTCGTCTACATGGCCTACTACATACTATCCAAGTACTTCACCAAGGACTGGGTGGTATTCAAGAAATTCGAAAAGGACACATCGAGACTACCTGACGCTTTCTTCAACTTCACGCTATTAGGACAAGGAACCGTTGATACGGTCGCTGAGCAGACCGAAATCCCCAAAAAAATCCTGAATGGGATCCGAAGCGAGTTCCAGTACTTCTACCCAGTCGACATGCGCCACTCGGCCAGAGACCTCGTCTCCAACCATCTATCCTTCTACATATTCCACCACTCAAGCCTATTCCGCGAGGAGCAATGGCCACGAGGAATCGTGGCTAACGGCTTCGTCCTGATGGAAGGCGCGAAGATGTCAAAATCACTTGAGAACATAATCCCGCTCCGCCAGGGAATCGCCAAGTTCGGAGCTGATCCCGTCCGCTTAGGAGTAATGGCGACCGCGGAACTGGGCCAGGACACGGACTTCAGTGAAGGCCTCGCCGTGTCGATTCAGGAAAGACTAGCCACTCTGATGGGCCAGGCGAGAAAACTAGGGACGAAGAAAAGGGTTGGGAAATCGAAACCCTCCACGCTCGACCGGTGGATGATCAGCCGTTTGAGCAGCGCGGTCCATACCGCCACAATTGCTCTGGACAGATTGAGAGTCAGGGAGGCGATCAACATCATTCTCTACCAGCTCGACAACGACATTGCATGGTACAAGCGACGACTGGGGCCGAAGAAGCTGAGGTCAGACAATCGGGACCGAATCCTGCGAAAGGTACTGGAGACGAGAATG
>VBBD01000032.1 GCA_005882895.1 Candidatus Bathyarchaeota archaeon
TGGATCAGAGTAAGCTTCCGAGCGAGTAATATCTGTTAAGGAGGACTCCTTCGTGAGGAGTGAGATGACGAGGAGAGTTCTGAATTGATAGATCCAACTTCCTCAGAGCTCAGAGTCTACAACACTCTGACGCGGAGGCAGGACAAGTTTGAGCCCATTCGACCTAATCGAGTGAACATGTTTGTCTGCGGTCCTACGGTCTGGGACCTTTCCCACATTGGTCATGGAAAAACTTACGTCGCCTATGACATCATAGCACGGTATCTACGGAGGAAGGGCTTCAGTGTCTTCTTCCTTCTGAATATTACCGATGTTGACGACAGGATCATCAATAAGGCTCGGGATCTCGGAGAGCAACCGCTAGCACTGGCAAAACGTTTGGCGAAATTCTTCTTCAAGGACATGAAAGATCTGCACGTGGAGAGCGTAAACCTGTACGCGAATGCTTCGGATCATATTCCAGAGATCATCGACCAGGTGGCTGGACTTCTCAGGAAGGGATTGGCGTACAGGGTTGATGGTGATGTCTACTTTGACATTTCCAAATTTCCTGGATACGGGAAACTCTCTCACCAGAAGCTAGAGGACTTGACTGTTCACAGGGTCGACCCTGATCCGCGCAAGAAGCATCCGGGAGACTTTGCATTGTGGAAGAGCCAGAAGCCTGGCGAGATATTCTGGGACAGTCCTTGGGGAAAGGGACGGCCTGGATGGCATATCGAGGACACTGCGATTACACTGACGTATTTTGGGCCAACGTACGATGTTCATGGTGGTGGTTCGGATCTTATCTTTCCGCATCATGAGGCCGAGATTGCCCAAGCGGAAGGTTTGACTGGGAGGAAGCCTTTGGCGCGTTATTGGCTTCATACTGGCTTGTTGAGTGTCAAGGGGGAGGAGATGCACAAGTCTCTCGGTAATTTCATCACGATTCAGGATATGATACGGAAGGTTGGCGCTCCGGGCTTGCGGGTGTTCTATGCCGGAACGCATTACAGAAGTCCGTTGGATTTTACCGAGGAGGCGTTGCAGCAGGCTGTCAGCCTTGCGAGAAGGTTCAGGCGGGCGCATGACCAACTGGTATCGGCTCGTACCAATACTGGCGGTGCGAAGGCTGAGACGACCGGGGTTCTGAAACGGCTGGGTGAGGCGCGGGGCGAGTTCTTCAGAGCCATGGATGATGATTTCAATACTCCTGGAGCGCTCGCTGCCTACATCCGGGTAGTCGGGTTGGCGGAGGAGGAGGCGAGGAATCCAATGGACGAATCCGTTAACGCGATTATTGGCGCCTTAGAGGATCTGGGCTCGGTTTTAGGGGTCTTGGAGACTGAGACTGTTGGGCAGGATCGGGTTTCGGAGCTGGTGAACTTTGTGTTGGAGCTGAGGAATCAGTTGAGGAGTAAGCGTGACTATGAGTCGGCTGATCGTATCCGGGACCGGATGGCTAAACTGGGTTTTGTGGTAGAGGATTCGGCTGAGGAAACGCGCTGGATAACCTAACTCTGCGTTAGCGTGTTCTTTGTCTGAGGCTTGCTGTGAGCCTTTAGGATCTTCTTTACCTCGTCCAGCTGCTTGAACGATCCAATATCGTGGTGAGGTTCTGGGGTGAGGTATCCGTAGACTCGTTCGCCTTTGGCGACGAGTGCGGGTATGACGTTTGCTGCGATGTCGGGTCCGCTTGAACAGTACTTGAGGAATGTCGGTTCGCAGATGCATACGCCGATGGCGACTGGATATTCCTTGAGCACTGGTTTCTCCTCGAAATATTCTATCCTATTGTCTTTGTCGACTCGTCCTACGCCGTAGTCGATGCGGACGCCGGTGCTGAGTGCGACTGTGCAGGTGGCTTTCTTCTCTCTGTGGAACCGGATCATGTCTGTTAGGTCGAGGCTTGTGAGGACATCGCCGTAGTAGATGAGGAACGTTGTGTCGATGTGCCGCTGGCTTCTTTGAGTGCGTTTGCGGTGCCTGTTCGTGGGCTGATGCTATAGCCGATATTGACTCCGTACTTGGATCCATCGTCTAGGTGATTGCGGTACACTTCGCTGTCTTCATCGGATAACAGCATGATGATGTTTCGGATTCCGTGGCCGGCGAGATAGTTGATGACATAATCGATGAATGGTTTGCCGGCGATAGGTATCATGCCCTTTGGAACGTAGCTTGTCAGGGGTGAGAGCCGTGTGCCGGCCCCGCCGGCCAGGACAAACGCCTTCAATGGTATCTCGCGGCACCGCGGCGGGTCTTCGATGGGTATAAGGGCTTCAATCGCCCGTTACCCAGAGCCCGGGGAAACCACTCTTGCATCGCGAGATGCTTGAAACATACTCCCCTTTTCGCTGAATAGATTTCCTGTCTGGCACTGATTATGGGCGAGACAGGCTGAACAGGCACGATACATGCTTGGATGACTCGGGAGCTTGCTTGCTTTATCGCCGAATCCCGAACGATTTTCAGAGGAAATCTTGCGTTAGACCCAGATTCGAGAATAGAGCTGGAAATAGGCGACTTCCTTACGGGAGGCACTCATTTTCGCTGTAACCTATAGACAAGAAGTGGAGACGTGATGTCTGAATGGAAGGTATTTGGAAGTGCGATTTTCTGCTCCAATTAGTAAAAGCCGCGAGCTACGAGTCCAAGCCAACTGCTATCGTGTAAGCATCCTGAAGGTCTCTTTCGTCTGGGGGTGCTGGTCCTGAGTACCAGAAGGGTGGACCTACGCCAGAAATCGAGCTTGTGTAGTTCCGGTAATTGCTGTAGGCGTTGTAGACTTTGAAAGCAAGAGATTCAAGGCTAGTCGAAAAGTACGCTCTCTGCAAGTCAGTAACGTTCGCTGGACAATCGCTAGGCTTCCCGCAGAACGTCCCTGACGAAGACCTGAACGCGTAAAGCCCCATGATTATTCCATATAGCTGACTTTTATGAGGCTGGTCAATGCTTCGAATATCACTCAACACAATCTCGGCATCAGCGATCTCCAATCCGCCATAAAACCTGCTCGTATTGTCCCCCCACGGGCCAAAATTTCCTCTCATCTGGTACGCAACATCCGACGTATGTATGAAGAACTCTTCACCATAACTTGAAAGGACATCCCAGCTCGCATGCATATCCGATCTTTGTGCGTACCAATACACACCAATCGGTGTCAGGACTATCAAAAGAATCAATGAGGAGACTAGGACGTAGAATGACCGACGACTAATCGTAATCTTGTCTTTCGACATGCTCAATTTTTCTTCGAAAAAGAATAAACTGTTCCCATATATTATGCGTACGTCTGCTCTCAGTTACAATACGAAAAGGACCGAAGGATTCGAGTCTTACAGAGCCAATGCTTAGGGGTCAAATCTGACGAGGTCCGACCCGGTGTGGGACCCGAGAAAGAGTTTCTCCGACTTTACTCGTTGTTGCTACGCTTGTATTGGTCCATGGCCCGTCAAGTCATCAAATGCATATTCCTCGTGGAGCCCATGAACGTACCAGACTTGCAACTCATGCCCATCGATATCCGTTGTTTTCGTCGAGAGGACTTTCGCCCCCGGCCTCATGACCCAATGGGTCAGAGCCTCGTCTAGCTCCTCTCGCGGAACCTCCGGGAAAGCGGTCTGGAAATCCGCGAAGTTCAACTCAGCCTCAGGATTCAAGTATGGATCGTGAAATCGCTGGTGGAAGAATTCGATAACTTTGCCTAGAGGAAGGATCTTCTCGATCCTCGTGGGCTTGTTTTTTCTTGCTTTGCTGGTCATGAACTATCACGTCTATGTGCTGTTACCTGGAAAGATGGCAACGGAAAATATGGCTGTTACAGTACCCGGACCCAACCGTCGAAGGTAGCCACTTTCCCTATCCTCAGCTGTAATAGGATAGTAGGGTCCTAGTTAATGCTGACCTTTGCCGGCAGGACCTGTTCCACTACTTTGATCGATAAGGTAAGATCATTCCTTTCCGCGATCAGGGGCCGTAAACTGGGTTCGATAGATCCCTGGGCTAGTTTCAGAGAGGCTTCGTCAAGCTCTCCGCTCTTGTGATCCAACTTCGCATTAATGAGATATTTTGTTAGGCTGGTGATCTGTCCCGTGATCTCGGCTAGCCTCGATCTCATTGAGCTGACTAGGGCGCTTCCAGACTTCACCTTGTCCATGTAGCCAGTCTTCTGTGACTCCAGGAGTTCTGAGTAGATCTCGCCATCAATCTCCCTTGAATCTTTCAATGATTCCAGGGCACCAACTCGCTTCCTCAACAAGGTAAGCTCAGAGATGATGTCCTCAGATTCCAGTTTCCACCCCGGCGATATTGTGATGGTCTTCGGCGTTAGTGCTATCTGCCGAGCTTTAGCTGTGAGAATAATTCCGCCTGTGGCTTCTACTTGGACGCCTTCCATCTCGCCGAACGGGTTGCGCTCGATACCGATAACTCGTCCCAGTAGTCTTCCGTAGATGTCGGTCACGCCTCGTCCTAGGAGGGCTTTCGTCTCCAGTTCGGGAGATAGCAACTATATTCTACCTCACTCGATGGGCTGGATTCACGATCTGGGGAATCTCTGGGAATTTCTCCCTCATCTTCTGCTCGGCCACGAGATCTGCCTCTTTCAAGATATGAGCAGACTCATCATTGACGGGGATGGACATTCCGTCCGAGTCGACCGCTTCCCCAATTTCCATCGTGAGATTCTCTAGCGAGTCCTCAACATCACCTATGCCGGTTGAGATTTCCGGCAGTTTGCCTTCCAGCTCGCCTCTTACGGTGCCGAGGAGTCCTCTGACCGAGCCCATGCTGTGGACCATGTCGCCAAACTGTTCCACAGTTTCAAGCCGGAGTAGGGCCTGTTCAAGGCAGATTTGGCTTCGGAGGGATGTCTTGATGAGTTTTCGAATCTGTACGCACTCGTTTGCGAAAACGGTCGCGGTTTGAGTGTCCCGTGCTTCCAGTGCCTTTGTGCACTTGTCCCGAAGCGTCTGGTCTCGCGATTCCATCTGGGTGATGCTTCGCTCCAGCTTTGTCGTTTGGAGGCGGAGCTTGTGGGACGCGAACTGGATCCGCTGTTTCATTGGAGTCGGCTTGATCGCTTCCCGAATTCTATCGGTCAATGAGGGATTGTCGCGGAACATTGTCAGTCTCCTATCATCCTGTTTTCCGGCGTGAGAACCATGGGTGGTCTGAGGTGGACCTGGTGCTTGGCTTGCGACGCTTGACGAGGCAGGGCTGTTGTCATGAAGATCGTCGTTCCCTGATTCCGGTTCAGTCCTCTGAGGAGAGGGATCAGAAGGTTCGTAGCCGAGCCATCCAAGTCGCCCGTTGGTTCGTCGATTACTAGTAGCTCGGGTTTGACGGCCAAGGCTCTTGCGAGGTCGATTCGTCTTCGTTGCCCGGCGCTCAGCCCGTCCGGATACGAGCGTTCGATCTTATCCAATCCGAAGAAGGCGAGAGCTTCTTTGATCCTCTCATCTCGCTCCTTTCTCGGGACTCCCGCTAGCGATAGTGCTAGGTGAAGGTTCTGGGAGACGGTCATTTGTGGAAGCGCGGTGGGTCTTTGAAACACGGCGGCGGTCTTTACCAAGCTGCATCGTTTTACGAAAGATTCCCGTGTGACGTCGTGGTCCCGGAAGCTTACGGAGCCATGAATCGGCTTCTCCAATCCCAAGATCACGTTGACTAGCGTCGATTTTCCCCAGCCGGATCCACCGAGAACGGCGAGGAAGTCTCCTTGATCCAATTTTACGGAAACGCCTTGATCGTAGAGCCGTAGGACTCCTCTGATTGAAGGGTATTCGACAACTACTGACCTGGTTTCGATCACAGATGGCATGGTTTGCTAGCTCTTGTAGTGCTCAACGAACGAAGAGGATCGTATTCTGCGAAGGCTCGGTAGTGAGTAGAACAGGCCTCCGGCGAGCAAGAGAGCGAGCACAGGAAGGAATAATTCGGGAATCGAGCTCGGAATGAGGAATCCTTGTAGAATGATCGGGGAGAATGCTATGAGGGCGCAGATCGCGCCTCTGAAGAAGTAGCGTAGGAGAATCTGCCAGCTGGAGCCGCCGTAGGCGAAGAGGGCTAATTCCTCCTTTGTCCGTCGCGTCGTGGTGGAAACAGAAGCTAGGGCGACGGTCGGGGGAACGACTAGAAGAGGTAGCCAGAGCCGTGAACCGAAGACGGGTGGACCTATTGTTGCAAGGGATGCTTCGAGGGCCACTATTCCCATTACTAGGATTGCAAGCAGGTCCGTGGCTTCTCGTGGGATGGCTCCGGATAGGACAATCGGGGTCCAGGATGGCTTTTCCAATTAGGGTCGACCTTCTATTCAGGGCCTGCCATGGACCGGAGGAACATTCCCAAGCGTCCCTCGTCGTAGGTCCTGATGACGGAGGAGGCGAAGTCGATGTCAAGGTTCATTGAGCGGAGCTTTGATAGAACGGCGTTCACGTCCTCCTTGTTGCGCGCTACTATGAACACAAGCCCCTCTGGGGTTCCGAGGGAACTGATGACGTTAAGAGTCTCCGGAATCTCGCATATCTGTTTCAGGATGTCTTCTCTGGATGGAGTGCTGGGGAAGTTGGCGGCTACGATGACCTGTTCTGAGAGGCCGAGCTTTGAGAAGTCGATGAGCGTTGTGTACTCGCGGATGATGTGCGCGTCTTCCAAGCGGTTGACTCGGTAGGCGATAACGTTGGGATGGAGGGCGAGTTTGCGGCCTATCTCAACGTAGGACTGTTTGGAGTTCTCCACGAGCTCCGCGAGGATTCGCAGGTCTGTTCCGTCAAGGTTCACGTCTTTCAACCCCTATGATGCCTTGAACGATTCGTCCCAGTCATAGTAGCGCTTGATGATGTTCTGCGAAACGCTAGGCCTTCGGCCTGTGATTATGGTCTCGAAGTCTTCCATGGTGATCGGGTCTGGAATCGCGTTGAGATCGTTAGCAGCGCCGCGCTGGAAGAAGTCGCGGACCACCTTAATCTGGGTGGACTGGAACAGATCACGAATATCTCCGCCCGAGTAGCCTTCTGTCCTGCGTGCCAGCTCGGCGAAGTCGACGTTGTTCTGGAACTTTAGATTTTGAGAGTAGATCTGGAACATGTCCATACGAGCTTTGACGTCAGGGAGTGGCACGTAGATTCTCTTCTGGAACCGTCGAATGAATGGCTCGTCTAGGACCCACGGTTTGTTTGTTGCGCCGATGAGATAGACGTGGAATTTCTTGTTCTTGTCGAGTATACCGTCCATCTCTTTGAGAAACTGGTTTCTGACCCGAACCTCTCCGCCCACCTCTTCTCCCCGAACGCCCATGAGCGAGTCTATTTCGTCGATGAAGACGATCGCTGGCTGTCCGTTCTCAGAGACCTCCCTTGCCTTCGTGAATAGTTGGGAGACGTTTCTCTCGGATTCTCCCAGCCACTTTGACATTAGAGAAGCAGCGTCGGCGCAGAAAAACATCCCTTTGATCTCGCTCGCAATCGCAGCGGCCAGCAGTGTTTTTCCGCAACCTGGCGGTCCGAAGAAGAGGATTCCTCGGGGCCAACCAAGTGGGAAGAGATCTGGTCGCCTCACCGGGAAGATGATCGATTCTTCGATCGCCCTTTTTGGCCTTTCTAGATCTGCGATATCGCTCCAGCTGATGTCCGGTTTCTCGGTCAGGACCCATTGGTCGAGCTTGATAGTCTTGGAGTCTCGGGTCTCAGTAGAATCAATAGGATGAGCCATCGGCTCATCGGATTGGAGTTCTTGGATTCGTTTCTTGTAGGCTTCTACGTGTTCTGTGTAGACTTTGTTCTGTGGCGCGGCTGGGTATAGGGAGCATAGCTTGAGTAGAACTTCGATGGCTCGTTGGTATTTTGTTGCGGCGAGTTTTTTGGAGCCCTTTCTCTCAAGCTCGATGGCTTCTTTCGCGTATTTTACTGCGAGCGATTCCAGTTCTTCTGATGCTGAGATTTCTTGTCCCTCTTTGTGACACTGAAGGGCCTGGACGGGAGCATTTGTCTCCCGTCTAGTCCATGACTATCTTTCCGTCATCCTTGAGCCGTTGTAGAGAACGTCTGATGTCGTCGCTCGGAACCAGAAGCTCTGCGGAGCAGTTGTTGAGGCTGAGCTCGCCATTGTGCGTTTTGATGTAGTTTAGCAGCCTGTCCTCGAGCGGAGCCTCTTCGGATCCTGATGTGGTAATGGCGATAGGGATCCTTTGTTCTGGGGCACGGGTGGCGGCTTCTGGGACGGGTTGGCGGGCCTCTGGTAGCGGTAGCTCTGGGAACCGTTCTTTCATTTGTTGAGACGCGATGGCGCTGGATTCTTCGAGTACTTTGCGTGCTTCGGTGCTTGAGGCGGTCATGTCGAAGCCCTGGTCTTCGCCGACCTGACCGGTTTCCATGCTCATGTCGCTGAGCATGTTGTTGACCTCGCCAAGTTCGTTAGCGACCTCTGGAATGACGCCTGCGATTCTACCGCGGGTCTCGCGTACGACTCCTATGACTGGCGCGATCTGAGCCATTATGTCGCCGAACTCTTCGACTGTCTGCATTCGCAGGATGACTCGTTCAAGGGCTAGTTCACTGCTGAGGGTGAGATGGGCCATCTTCCGGATCTCGGCGCATTCATTGGCGTAGAGGGCTGCGTGTGCTGTGTCCTTGGAGAGTTGGGCTCCGATGCAGCGTTGGAACATTTCCTTGTCGCGTTGCTGGAGCCTGGCTGACATATGCTCCAGTTTTTCTTTCTGGGAACCGAGTCTGAACAGAGCTTGCGCTATGCGCTCTTTCAATGGGATAGGATGGACTCTCTCTTCGAATTTTCGGAACAGCCCTTGAATCCTCCTAAGTCTCCCTCACGTGAAGTACTAGAACTGGGTCCCTCGAGGGAGAGGTTGTCGTTGTGGTCGGAGGGACTTGAGGTATGGGTTGGGGCTGCTGTGCCGCAGGTGGCGCTTGGGTCGCGTCGAGCTTCTGCAGGTAGCTGTAGATTGTCTCAACGTCCTTCTTCTCGGCCATTGCTCGGAGGAGGCCGCTGTCGATGGCGTCGCTGGCTGCTTTGTAGTTCGTGTCGTCGAACTCGCCGGACGCGTGGAGCATCTTGTTGCCTGCGAGGTGGGTTTGTAGTTGTCGGAGCTGGGTGTTTAGGGTGCTGGTTCGTTGGCTGAGTGTGTCGATGATTTCCTTTCTCTTGCCCTTCAGCTCGTTAATCGCGTCCTCGTGCTGTTTTCTTAGATCCTCGTAAACGTCCTTCTGGATGTCTCCGACGCTGAACAGCTCGTCGAGGGCTCGGAGGCGTCTGGTTACGATGTCGAATTCTTTGCGGAATTCCTCTGCTTCGACCTTCCAGGCGGGGGCTAGGACGAGGGTGTCGCCGGTTATGGTGACCCGGTCGCCGGGGCATTGGAGGAACTCTCCGTTGCCTTCCTCAATTCCAACTCCGGTGACCTCGTCTCTGAGGTTGGCGGAGATCCCTACGACTTTGCCGAAGGCTCTGCCGTAGGGGTCTTGGAGAGTTCTTCCTAGGAATCTTCGGACTTGTTCAAGTGTTATCGGCATGATCTTGCACCAAAAAATGTTGTAGGAGTTACTCCTACCTTGGAAGTATTGTCTCGTGTTCTGCGATGGCGGTTGGAGAGGGTAACTCCGGGAACTTCTCACGCATCCGTGTTTCAGCTATAGTGTTGGCTTCAGAGATGATCTTCGACGCTTCTGGACCCGATGCTTCCAGGTCATAGCCTTGGCCCGTTGCTTCGCCGACTTCCATGACTACGCTGTTTAGAGTGTCAGAGATCTCGCCTAGTTCGTATCCGACTTGTGGAATGACTCCAGCGATCTGGTTCTTGATGGCGTGTACTACTCCTGCTACTGGGCCCATCATGGCTGCGACGTCGCCGAATTCTTGGATTGTTTCGAGTCGTAGTACGACTTGTTCGAGGGCTAGCTCGCTTCTGAGGGTGACTTTGGCGATTTTGCGGATTTCAGCGATCTCGTTGGCGTACATTGCGCTTCTCATGGGATCTTTGGCGACTTGGGCTTGGACGCACTTGTCGAAGAGTGACTTGTCGTGTTGTTGGGTCTTGAGGTTGGCTCCTTCGAGCCTGTTCTGTTGGACTTTGAGTTTGTAGACGCATTGTGAGATCTTTTCTTTGAGTGGTTCTTGGTGGTGGATGCGATCGGTGACCTTGGAGAGCAAGGGTTCCCTTTGCTCTCGGTCCCAATTCTTCATGGACTTGTATGACATTTCTATCTTGAAAGCTGGTTTACCGGGGACAGGTTCCAAGTGGGTTCTTGACACGTAAGGGTCTGATTCGATACTCTGCGGGCTAGAGAAATTCTAGGTCAGGCAATAGGTTGCATGTTGTCAACAGATAATTGGCGGGTATGTTGTGTGGGCCACAGGACGGTTTTGGTTTATATGCGGTGTCAGAAAATTGGTAGGAAGTTGTGTTTTCCCCAATCCCAGTTTAGCATTGCTAGTTAAAAACCGGGTAGAGCAGCGTGCATCATTGACAGTGTTGTTTCTACCAAATTGCTGATTCTGGGTTTACAAGCCCTGTTTTCCAGGGTTTTTGCGGTCGAACGCTTTTACCATTTTACCTCATAGAAGTCGTTTCCCTAGGATGAAAAAAATGGTACTAAACGATCTAACTCTAGAGAAGTTGGTCAGCGAGATCAACGGCTACAAAGAAAAAATGCGCAACATCTACGAGGAATATGGACGAGCCTCACAAGACCTCCAAGACAGGATCAACGTGCTAGGCTACACGTTGAACGAGCACCTCAAAGAAACCAAGGACCAGATCGGCAGCACCCCACAACGGCTACTGAACCTTGAAACAAAATACGTGACCGGTGAAGTCAGCGAACAGGAATACCGCGGACAACGAGAAGAATTCAAAGGCCTCCTACAGCGAAACCTCCACAGCATCGAAGAGATCAAAGACATGATCGAGGTTCTAACTCACATCGAGACCAGGCCACTCGCATCAGCAGACTTCAAACAAGCGAACCCACCAGCCCCACGGACATTGATCGAGGAATGGGCGAGAAACGCCGTTCCACAACAAGCACCGGTTGCCTCGCAACAGGCACCCGCCGCGGCACCGACTTCGCCAAGTGTCAAGTTCGCTGCGAGCTCTATTGTCTCTGAGAGACCCTGGGCTCTGCCAACAACATCTGCGGCACCGCTGCCATCGAGTGCCGGCACAAACTGGACCAATCCCCAGACAAACAACCAGCCAATCAGTGCCCCAGTATCGACCCCGACTCCGGCGATTACCCCACCAGTTCAGGAACAGGCTCAACCGGTATCAGCAGTTGCTGCTGATCCCATTACGGCCGCCCCACTCACTCCATTGACTCAGGCAAGCTCTTCTACCGTTGACGATTCTTTCACCGCTGCTCCAGCTCAAGAATACGTCGAGGACATTGCAGACGCACTCGTGGTCAAGGTCGTCGATGACATGCCCACTGTCGATGCTTCCTCAGCCATGGCCACAACAGACAGCGAGATTCAGCCAAGCATTGCAGGCACAGAAACTGTTCCAGGCATACCATCAGGACCAGACATGTCTCAGCCTGGCCTCCAGTTGCCAAGCCAGTTCTACAAGGTTGTCTGTCCAAAGTGCGGTGCTGACGTTCCCAAGGCTGCGAAGGTCTGGGAGCTCAAAGGCGGCAAGTCCAAGAAGAACGTGCTGATCGGCCTCTTCCAGTGCCAAGACTGCAGGGTCAAGTTCAGAGAAGCCCTCACCCGAGACATCATCTAACAGCCCCTTCGGGAACGGCCCTCTCCAATTTCCCAATTTCTTTTTTCTCTCCTTTTTCGTAACCCCGGTTAGCAAAGATTTAAGTCGCAAGAACCTTTGCCGCTCCATCACTGTAAGGATTCAAAGAGGTTAGTGTTTGCAAGTGGAGAAAACAGAACCGAAACGTCCCGCACATACGGAAAGAACTTCGGAAAGAACTCCTGAAAGGGCCGCTGAAACCCGTCCTATGAGCAGGGCTCCCCCAGATACGGTGTTCATCGGAAAGAAGCCTTTGATGGCCTATGCTACGGCTGTTATGATGCACTTCAACAGTGGATCCAATACATGCACTGTAAAGGCGCGGGGTCAATCCATCAGCCACGCGGTTGATGTTGTGGAGGTTGTCAGGAACCGTTTCTTCCAGGGCAAGCTGGTCATTAAAGAGGTCAGGATTGGGACCGAGTTGCTGGGCGAGGGAGACGATCAGCGGAATGTGTCCACGATAGAGATCGTTCTGACTCGTACTGAGTAAGATCCTATTTCATCATTCGAAGCGTGCTTAGACCCCAAGTCCTCTCCACGCTGTACAATTTCACTTCCGAGATCACCAAGGGCTTTTTCATAGCAGACATGTTTTGGGGAGTCCACTCCATGAAGAGGGGTCGCTCAGGACTGTTTGTGTAGAGTGCTCGGTCGACTAGGAATAGCTTGTTCATGTCGTTGAGCGAGTTGTAGATTATCGCTTTGATCCGGAGATATTCTTCGCTGACGCAGTCGAGCAAGACTTGGTCTGTGTATCCTGAGTCTAGGACCGTTAGCTCTCCAGAAGGGCCTTGGTCAAGCTTCATTTGCTAAGCCAACAAACAAGCTCGTTGCTGTTCTGTACGCTAACTAGTCGTTGTCGATGCGGCTTATAATTGGTATCGCTACCCACGCGGCGACTGTATGGAGAATGATATCGGCCTCGCCTACTAGGCTACAAGAATAGATCCTTCTGGACGCTTCCACGGAGGGCGGCGCGAAGACTGCTCATGCGACGCGAGGAGCAGTCGCTAAGACCCCCTATTTTTTCCAGAACCTTTGCTGTCTGGCATGGATAATGGGCGAAGCAGGCTAATCAGGTCACGGTCCAGGCTTGGTCCAGTCGGGAATTATCCGTGTTTACAGCGTGGATTATTCCCGGTTCTAGACGTGCGTGTTCAGATCCTGAATCAGGGCTGAAAATAAGCGATTCGACACGCAAATTCATGTCTCACGAAGGGCGGGGCGCGGGAAAATCGACCACCCCGGAGGGGTCGAGAAAAGCATGCTTATTTTTTGAAAAGTATTTGAAAACCGTTTGCACACTCACTTCGATGGGACGGTTTGTCAGCTTAGATAGTTGTAAGCTATCAGCGTCATGAACTCGGAAAAACTATCACTTGTCACAAGTGCGTCAAGCAAATCTTCTGCGGTCTCGCAGTTGGGCCCTTCGTCGGCTTGCGGTCTGACTCCTGTTCCCGTTCTCGCCCTTTCTTCTTTCAAAATGGTTCGGAATAACTCACGAGTGATCGTCGGGCCATCCTGAAGCTTGGCGGAGTGATGGATCCACTGCCAGATCTGAGCTCTACAAATTTCCACCGTAGCCGTGTCTTCCATCAGGTTGTTGATGGCCACGCAACCTACACCTCCCAGCCAAGATTCTAGATAGCTTAGGCTAACAGCGACATTTGCTCTGAAAGCCTGCTCGCTAATCTTCGGCGCGGGCACTCTGAATAAATCATCGCGGTTTACATTTGCGATCGTATTAGTGTTCCTGGATTCTATGCTCTCGTTGAATACATTCTTGACAACCGGTACCAGACCGGGGTGGGCGACCCAGGCGCCGACGTACCCTTCGGAGGCTTCTCGCTTCTTATCGGCGACGACTTTGTCGATGGTGTCCTGGGAACGGGGATCGCCCTTGATAGGAACTTGAGCGGCCATTCCCCCGATTGGATAGGCGCCCCGTTTATGGCATGTTTTGGCCAGTAGAACGGAGCAGGACTTGAGGAACGGTGTAGTCATGGGAAGGAGCGGTCTTTCAGGAACTATGAATCTCGGGTCATGGCCTAGGAACTTGATCAAGCTGAAGATGTAGTCCCAGCGACCGAAGTTGAGCGCTGTTATCCTCTCGCGCAACTCGTAGAGGATTTCGTCCATCTGAAATCCAGCTAGAATGGTTTCAATGAGGACGCTGCACCTTATGCTACCACGCGGAAGTTTGAGGGCGTTTTCGGAGTAGTCGAAGATGTCGTTCCAGAAACGGGCTTCTAAGTAACTCTCCAACTTCGGGATGTAGAAATAAGGCGCTGTCCCTCGGCCGATTAGTTTCTTAGCGTTGTGGTAAAGGAAGAGACCGTAGTCGAAGAGGGAAGCCGGAACCGGCCGAGATCCGATTAGAATGTGCTTCTCGATGAGATGCAAGCCGCGGGGCCGCATCATTAGAGTTGCAAGCTTGTCTCCTAGCTTGTACTCTCGTCCATCAGGACCAGTGTATCTGATGGTCATGTCGACCGCGTCTCGAAGGTTAACCTGGCCCTGAAAAGTCCCCTTCCACGTCGGTGAGTGTGAGTCTTCAAAGTCCGCCATGTAAACGTCCGCGCCTGAGTTAAGCGCGTTTATCACCATCTTCCTGTCGACTGGGCCTGTGATCTCTACCCGTCTTTGGCGAAGATCAGCCGGAACAGATCCGACCTTCCAATCAGATCTTCTAATTCCACGGGTCTCATCCAGAAAATCAGGAAGTGCTCCGTTTCGCAGGCTCCCATGCACAAGGACTCTCTTTTGCAGTAGCGCGTCGAGTCGTGGAGAAAATTCTCGGACAAGTTCCCCGACAAAAGCCAGTGCATCACGTGCCAGTATTTCCTCGAAGCCCTGGATGTTGGAATCTGCGATTCTGAGGGTTCGTGGTTCTAATGCTAGTTCGGTTCGTCTCTCGACTTCGTCTGATAAGTGCAAACTTACTGGTTCCAGTCTCGCTCAGGTTTGATGCTGGAGACGGGAGGCGTCGCTAGAACTTTCTGTTCTCTGAACTGGGCCGCTTCAGTAGATTCAGCCATCGCGGTTGTTGAAGAGGTTCCGCTAGATATTACGGTTGCGACTTCGTCGAAGTATTCCGTTCCTACAAATGCTTGGTGTTTCACCGCTGTGTAGCCTGCAGGTTCGGCCTCGAACTCTTTCTTCTGGACGCGAACATAGGCAGCCATTCCTTCAACGGCGTATTGTCTAGCCAGCTCGAACATGGACACCGACAGACTATGGAAACCGGCCAGAGTGACGAACTGGAACTTGTAGCCCATCTTGGACAATTCTCTCTGGAAACCTCTTATGCTCTCTGTATCTAGGTGCTTCTCCCAGTTGAAGGATGGCGAGCAATTGTACGCTAGCAGTTTCTCGGGATACACTCTGTGAACGGCTTCTGCAAACCTTCTGGCCTCATCAAGGTCTGGAGTCGGAGTCTCGCACCATAAGATGTCGGCATAGGGCGCGTAGCTGATGCCGCGGGCAATGGCTGCATCCAGCCCGGGTTTGATTCTGTAGAAACCCTCCGGGGTTCTCTCACCGGTGATGTAGGGTAGGTCTCTAGGATCCGCGTCGTTTGACACGAGTCTGGCTCCCATAGCATCTGTCCGGGCGATGAGATACGTTGGGACCCCCATTACGTCGGATGCAAGCCGGGCAGCGATTAGAGTCTTGACGAACTGGTGAGTGGGGACTAGGACCTTTCCACCTAGGTGGCCGCATTTCTTCTCCGAAGCAAGCTGGTCTTCGAAGTGTACTCCTGCCGCCCCAGCCTCTATCATCGCCTTCATCAATTCGAACGCGTTGAGCGGGCCTCCGAATCCTGCTTCTGCGTCAGCTATTATCGGCGCGAACCAGTCGATTTTCCCTTGCCCGTTCATGAATTGTATCTGGTCTGCTCTCTGGAAAGCTTGGTTGATCCTCTTTACTAGATGCGGGACACTGTTGGCTGGGTATAGGCTCTGGTCCGGGTAAGTCTGGCCTGAGAGGTTAGCGTCCGCGGCTACCTGCCAGCCGCTAATGTAGATTGCCTTGAGTCCGGCCTGGACCATCTGGAGGGCCTGTGCTCCAGTGAGGGCTCCGAGGGTGAGAATGTACGCTTCGTCCCTTAGGAGGCGCTCAAACTTTTCCGCGCCGAGTCGGGCCAGAGTGGACTCGGGATGAACTGTCCCGCGGAGCTTACAAACGTCCTCGGCTGAATAAGGTCGACGGATTCCATTCCAGCGGTCAAATAGCCACGCCTGGGATAATCGTTCAGCCTCTACACTCAGGGGCATTCTTACATTAGTCACCGAGCGTCTTGTTTTCGATACCTGTCAGAGAATAATAAGCGTTGATGAATCGTGCCTCCGATTTCTATCTTTTGATACATATTTGCATGGATAGCAACTGCTGACAACGAGTCGATATGCTCAAAATCTCTGAGGATGCGAGGCGTTTCACGAAACACGAATTTCTGCCCGCTCTGGCGACTTTAGCCGCGGCTTTTGTGCTGCAAGTGATCCCCAAACCCAAATCAACTCGTCCAGTCGTTAACTTTTATCTAAAATGGACTTCCTTAGACACTGTCCGCAGTGTGGACGCAGGTTTCACATTATCCTCGTAGACAAGAAACTTGATCAAGTTCTAGACAAAGAAACAGTGCACTCACCGCCACGGATGGTCAAGATGGCGCCTTTGGGGCCGGTCTGGCCCGTGGGCGAGGGCGAACCAGTCACAATTGATACCGAGCAATTTCAATGGACATACAGGTGCAAACACTGCGGCCACGAATGGTCAGAGGCACGCACCGAAAAGCACGTCGAAAAGCCAGCATCCGACGAATAAATACCTCCACCCAGCAAAAGGGACGAGTTGCATTATTTTGCGCCGGCGCGACCCCTGTTGACGAAGCTATCGTAATTCTCGTCGGTCTATTCCGCAATGGCCGAAGGAGACTGTTAATTCGCAACGCAGACCAGGAAAGGACCAATGTGACACGCGAAGTTGCTAATCCTTGAATAGCTATCGGACTTCTGCAAATCAGCAAGACCGAGCCTCGGAGGATTCTGTTAGAAAAAACCAGGCTGGGAATATCCTCGGGGATTCTACCGCAGACTCTGTTTAACTATCCTAGAAACGGCATAGAAACCGCACAGATCCTCAGGTGCTAGGAAATCGATGATCGTGAAAAGTAAGGGTCTCTACAAGGGCGCGTTTGTTTGAGGACGAGGTGTGATTACAGAGATCACGGGACTATAATGGACCAGGTCGCCGTGCGTCACGGTCACTTGGAAGAGGCGATCTCCCGGGCCCGCATGAACAGTAATCGTAACCGTAACTATGGTTGTGACGAGTGGGTTGCTGGTTAGAGCAACAGAGTTCTGGCTGAAGGATAACAAGACCCCTAAAGGAAGTCCACTCACTGAAAGTGTGACATTACCTGCGAAGCCGTTCGTGCTCTTCAAGATCACACCTAGGGTGGCGGAATGGCCTGGACGAATCGTGAGAAGGTTCACGCTGACGGAGATAGAGAAGTCGGGAAGAGCGAGTACGGTTATTATCTTATTCACCGGCGCAGAGGAGAGTCCTAGGTTGTCGGTAACGATGAGCTGCACGGAGAGATCGCCAAGTTCCGAAAAACCGCTGAAGACATGGGCCCAAATAGGCTGAGACGTTGAATTCCTGATATCCAAAAATCCTCCATTTAACCTAGTGATTTCCCAAGCATATCTTATGATCCTCCCTCCAGCCGGGTCAGTACTCCCCGACGCGTCAAAGGTGACATTGTCTCCTAGAGTGGGCATTGTGGGCGAAAACGTGAAATTGGCGATGGGCGAAGGTGGCGGGGCTCCATACACTGCCCCGAGAGTTGAGTGGACAACTGCTGTGCCGCTACTGGCTAAGGCGTCGAGACCTGCAGGGATTCTTAGGTAGCTGTAGCCGCTAGCTACCACCTTGTAGGTGATTGTGAAGAGAAGACCGCTACCGCCGATATCAACTCCGCTGTTATCCACGGCGCCCGAGTGAGCTGTCCCGGCGGAATCGTTGATGGTGCAACCTGTGACGGCCCCATCTGTTCCACCGTTGATGCAGTTCGCGAATTCAGTAACGGACCCGAGAAGATTTCCAGCCACGCTGATGCTTAGAGGGTTGAGAACGCTCGAGTTTGTGTTGACGTAAATATCCCAGGCGTTGAAAGGGTCCATACTGGTGACATTGACCTGGTACGTGATCGTCGTCCCCACCGTAAATGGTCCTTGCTGGGGAGGGCCGACGTACAGAATGCCTGCGGCGTGGACGAGAGGGATGGACGACGGAACTTCGAATAGGAGCGGAAGAGCCATGCAAGCCAATAGTAGAACCCGTCGGGACGACTTTTGGAAATCGTGAACGGGATTCATCGTGAAAACTAGTCCATAGAAACCTTCCGTCGTCTATTAACCCTGTCGGGATATGCCCCAGGAAGTTGGTTGAGTCTGGACATGAGCGCGCGAGTGCCGATGCGAGACCCTTGGAAACTCCCCCGCAGAATGCTTGAAGAACGCTCTAGAATCTTCCAGCGTGGTCCGTCGAGTTCTTGGCGCCGACAAGGTTCGAACCTGTGACCAACGGGTTGCTACAGTGGACCTTCCACTTTAACAGCTTCAGCCTCAGCCACGAGCGGAGTCCGCTAATAATAATTTCAGCGAAGAAGGCCACTGCGAAAGGTCTTTGAAACATATCTTCCCCTTCGATGCAACTTCACCATGAAGAGACCCTCAGGAGCGTCCGTCTTTCTGTTAAGACCGTACGGTTGTATCGCTTCACGGTGGAGTGAGGCTGATGAGAGAAGAGGTCAAACGTTCCTTATTGTTCGGAAGATTTCCCAGGAAAAAAAGGGGAAGGATCGGGCCTCTTAGAGGCCGATCCCTGCGCCTAGTGTGTAGATTGCGGAGACGGTCTGGGTCTCGGTTGTGCCGTCGCTCAAGTTGGCGGTTATGGTGACGGTGTAGATGGTGCCCACCGCAAGTAGTAGCGTCGCGGGAAGTGCGCCAGTGGTCGCAGTCGTTATCTGACCGGGTTGCAGAGATAGAGCCGGCGTCCAGGGTAGGTTGAGTGGCAGGCCGGAGATCTGAGCGGTTAGCGCGTTGATGGCCTCGTTTCCAATGTTGGTGACCTGAATTGTTAGGCTAGGGTTGTTGCTGATCTGCTCAAAGTCCGTCTTTGTGATCTGGAAATGGTGTTTGGTTGTGGCTGATAGGAGGCTTGTGCCGCCCGTCTGAACGGCGATGTCGGTGTGACTGCACTCGACAGAGTTTGTCGAGGACTGCGTGCAACCGCCTCCTGAGCCGAATGGCTGCGCTGGTTCGTTTGCGCTGTTAACATATTGATCGCTGGTGTAAATGATCGTGGCAAAACCCGTCGTGGGGCTTGCCGCCACGCCGAAATCATCGAGCAGGTCACGGTTGCCGGTACACGTTACGCCTGACTCGCAGACTCCACCATAGTGGACTATTCCTGAGGCGGTTGTCTGTGACCATTTGCTGTTGGGAGTGGTGGCTGCGAGGTTCTGTGCGAAGTAGACCTGCCAGCTGGCTGTCATGGGGTAGCTGTCTGGTGGGTTGACGCCGTCATAGTATGATGATCCGTACCACACAACGTCTAGTGTTCCCGCTGGTCCCGCGCTGCTCCATGGAAAGATAGCGGTGTTGGAGGGGGACGAGTTGATCCGGAAAGGTCCGTTCCATGACTGGCCGAACGTAGTGCTGTAGCTGTAGAACATGTTGTGGTTGTCATTGTAGACAAGGTAGACGCTGCCAGCTTGGTCGACGCTAACGTTGACGAACTGGTGTCCATAGCCTACCGTGACATCAGGTTTGATGTAGACTTGATAGTCAGTGAAGCTGATTCCTCCATCTATGCTGACTGCTATCCAGACGACGTGAGTGCTGCAGTTGAGACAGGTCTCTTCCCCGGCGTTGGCGATGCTGCTGAAAGACTGGTAGATCAAATGATTGTTCGGGTCAATTGCCAGG